>DATLUW010000730.1:0-4028 GCA_035577825.1 Actinomycetota bacterium
CCCATGGGCGAGGCGCGCGCGTTCGGTCGGTATCTCGAGGACTTCGAGATCGGGGATGTCTACAAGCACTGGCCGGGCAAGACCATCACCGAGTACGACGACCACCTGTTCTGCATGATCACGATGAACCACCACCCGCTGCACACGAACGCGCACTACGCGGAGACGCAGACGCAGTTCGGGCGGAACGTGGTCGTGGGGAACCTCGTGTACTCGCTCGCGCTCGGGATGAGCGTTCCGGACGTCTCCGGCAAGGCCATCGCGAACCTCGAGGTCGAGTCGCTCCAGCACCGCGCGCCGATGTTCCACGGCGACACCCTGTATGCCGAGACCAAGGTCCTCGAGGTGAAGCCGTCCGGCTCGAAGCCCGACCGCGGCATCGTCACGGTCGAGACACGCGGCTACAACCAGGACGGCACCGAGGTCCTGTACTTCCGGCGCAAGGTCATGGTCCCGAAGCGCGGCACGGTCGGCGAACAGCCCGGCCGGCCGGAACCGGCCACCACCGAGTAGGCACCCGGATGACCCTGCGGCGCGTCGACCGGCTGGACGGCGATCTCCCCGAGCAGTTGCACGCCCTCTACCTGCAGGAGTGGTGGACGAACCGCCGGGAGCTCGACGACGTGCGGCGGATGCTCGAGGGCAGCGACGTGGTGATCGGGTTCGTCGACGAGGAGACGGGCGTGCTCTCGGGGTTCGCCCGGGTGATCACCGACTACGTGTACAAGGCGCTCGTGCTCGACGTCATCGTCGAAGCGAGCTCTCGGAAGACAGGACTCGGGGCGCGGCTGATGGACGAGGTGATCGAGCATCCGCAGCTCCGCGACGTCCTGCATTTCGAGCTGTACTGCCGTCCGGAGCTCGTCGCCTTCTATGAACGGTGGGGCTTCACGAACGAGCTCGGCGTGGTCCAGTTCATGCGGCGTGGGCAGTCGGCCACACCGCCCGCGCCGTCCACCGCCGGATGAGCACCGCTGCCGAGCTCGAGAACCTCCAGCTCGAGGTGTCCGCGTGCCGCCGGTGCCCCCGTCTGGTCGCGTGGCGCGAGGAGGTGGCCCACACGAAGGTCGCCCGGTTCGCCGACCAGACGTACTGGGGCAAGCCGGTTCCCGGCTTCGGCGACGGCGGTGCGGCGGTCGTCCTGGTCGGCCTCGCGCCCGCGGCGCACGGCGGCAACCGCACCGGCCGGATCTTCACCGGCGACCGGTCGGGCGACTTCCTGTTCGCCTCGCTGCACCGAACGGGCTTCGCCAACAAGCCCACCTCGACGCACGTCGGTGACGGGTTGCGGCTCACGGGCATGTACGTGAGCGCGACGGTCCGATGCGCGCCGCCGGGAAACAAGCCCACCCCGGAGGAACGTGACGCCTGCCTGCCGTTCCTCGTCCGCGAGCTCCAGCTCCTCCCGACCGGGCGAGCGATCGTCGCCCTGGGGGCGTTCGCCTGGGACGGCGTGCTGCGCGCGGTCTCGACGCTGGGGCACACGGCGAGGCCGCGGCCGAAGTTCGGCCATCTCGCCGAGGCTGCCGTGGGGCCGTTCGCGGTCCTCGGCTCGTTCCACCCGAGCCAGCAGAACACCTTCACCGGCAAGCTCACCCCGGACATGCTGGACGCGGTGTTCGTCCGGGCGCGCGACCTCGCCGGCCTCTGACACCGCCGTCCGTCACCCGAACCCCGGCGCGTTCGAGTCAGCGTTGTCCGGAACGTGTCCGTATCCTGGGGGGACGATGGAGATTGTCTGGCTGCTCCTCCTCGGACTGGTCGTCGGCGCGATCGGACGGCTCGTCGTGCCCGGCCGGCACCGGCTGGGGTTCTTCGGCACGATGGCCGTCGGGGTCGCCGGGGCGTTCCTCGGCTGGTGGATCGGCAAGGGCCTGGTCGGGGACCGGTTCCACCAGCACCCGTTCATCTGGGCGACGATCGGCTCGATCCTGATCGTCTGGGTCGTCACCGCGCTCACGACCCGCCGCGCCCGCTCCCGCCGCTGATCGCGGCGGCCCCGCAGGACGAACGGAGATCAGCCGGCAGGGATGACGGACCCCGCCGTTATCCTGGCTCGGAACATGTCGCGACGCATGTACCACTTCGGACGGCTGCCTGACGAAGACGCCAAGCCCATCGACCGCAAGACGGTCCGGCGGGTCGTGGCCACGTTCAAGCCCTACAAGGGCAAGGTCGCGGTCGTCGGCGTGGCCATCTTCGTCACCTCCGTGCTGGGCGTCGTCAACCCGCTGCTGATCAAGGCGATCTTCGACAAGGCGTTGTTCGGGAACCCGCCGGGCAGCTGCGACGGCCAGGCGTGCCCGAACATGGACCTGCTGTACCTGTTCGTCGGGCTGATGATCCTGATCCCGATCGTGTCCGGCATCATCGGCGTCGGGCAGACCTACCTGGCCAACATGGTCGGCCTGCGGGTGATGCAGGACCTCCGGAACTCGCTGTACTCCCACCTGCAGCGCATGCCGCTCCGGTTCTTCACGGAGACCCGCACCGGCGAGATCCAGTCGCGCCTCGCCAACGACGTGGGCGGCATCCAGTCCGTGGTCACCGACACGGCGTCGACCATCCTCGCGAACGTCGTGATCATCATCAGCACGCTGATCGCGATGCTGATCCTGTCGTGGCAGCTCACGCTGCTCTCGCTGTTCATGCTGCCGCTGTTCCTGTGGTGGCAGGTGCGGGTGGGACGTGCGCGGCAGGCGGTCGCCCGGAACACGCAGCGCTCGCTCGCCGACATGACCGCGATCACCGAGGAGACCCTGAGCGTCTCCGGCATCCTGCTGTCGAAGTCGTTCGGCCGGCAGCGGTTCGAGATCGAACGCTTCCGCGACGAGAACGAACGCCTGGCCGCCCTGCAGATCCGCCAGCAGATGATCACGCGGACGTTCTTCGCGCTCGTGCAGATCTTCTTCTCCATCACGCCTGCGCTCGTGTACCTCGTGGCCGGGTGGGTGCTGAACGGCGGCGGCACGGGGTTCGGCGGCGTCGAGATCTCCGCGGGGACGATCGTCGCGTTCACGACGCTCCAGAGCCGGCTGTTCTTCCCGCTGGGGTCGATGATGCAGGTGAGCGTCGAGATCCAGACGTCGATGGCGCTGTTCGACCGGATCTTCGAGTACCTCGACATGCCCCACGAGATCGCCGACGCGCCCGACGCCGTCGCCATCCCCGCCGCCGAGGTGCGCGGGCAGGTTCGGTTCCGGGACGTCCGGTTCCGGTACGAGGAGCCTCGCGAGCCGTCGAACGGCGAGGTCCTCGCGGGCGAGGCCCCGGACGCCGCGGCCGCCGTCATCCGGGGGGCGCCGGACTGGGCCGTCCGCGAGATGGCCGCCGAGGACGGGCAGGCCCGCCGGGAGTGGACGCTCGACGACATCGACCTCGAGATCGAACCCGGCCAGCTGGCGGCGCTCGTCGGCCCGTCCGGCGCCGGCAAGACGACGATGACCTACCTCGTGCCGCGCCTGTACGACGTGCAGGAGGGCGCGGTCGAGATCGACGGCCACGACGTCCGGGAGATCTCGCTCGCCTCGCTCGGCGACATGATCGGGATCGTCACGCAGGAGACGTACCTGTTCCATGCGACCGTCCGGCGGAACCTCCAGTACGGCAAGCCGGACGCCACGCAGGAAGAGCTCGAGGCGGCGGCGAGGGCGGCGTTCATCCACGAGCGCATCGCCGAGCTGCCGGACGGCTACGACACGGTGGTGGGGGAGCGCGGGTACAAGCTCTCCGGCGGGGAGAAGCAGCGCCTCGCAATCGCCCGGGTCGTGCTGAAGGACCCCCGGATCCTGATTCTCGACGAGGCGACCTCCTCGCTCGACACCACGTCTGAGCGGCTGGTCCAGGAGGCCCTCCGCCCGCTGATGCACGGGCGAACCACGATCGCCATCGCCCACCGCCTGTCGACGATCCTGTCGGCCGACGTGATCTTTGTCGTGGAGGGCGGCCGCATCGCGGAGCGCGGCACGCACCAGGCGCTGCTCGCCCGCGGCGGGCTGTACGCCCAGTTGTACGAGCAGCAGTTCCGG
>DATLUW010000731.1:0-4883 GCA_035577825.1 Actinomycetota bacterium
TTGTGCTGGTAGAAGCCCCCAAGAAGGGCCCATTTCGCCGGGCCACCGACAGGGCCAAAGCCGAGATGGAGAAGCGGAAGGAACGTTCGCGTCAAGCCTCGAGCCGCAGCAGGGTTTCCTCGATCTCGGCCGAGCGCGCGTGCGCGAAGCCCCGGTCGGTCCCGGTGACGCGGAAGCCGCACTTCTCGAGGACGCGGAGCGACGCGAGGTTGTCGTGCGCCACCCGCGCATTGAGCGGCCGTGAGGAGTCGACGGCCAGGAACAGGTGCACAGCGTCGGTTGCGATCCCCCTGCCCCAGTACGAGCGGCCGATCCAGTAGGTGATCTCGCGCTCGCCGGGCTCGCCCCACGACCCGATCGATCCGGCCACCTCACCGTCGGCGACGATGACCCTGTTGATGATGGTCTCGTCGGCTCTCAGCCTCGACCAGCGCCGCTCGAATGCATCCCGGTCCATGTGGTCGGGTGACGTGAACGCGGCCATGCGTGCGGCGACCGGGTCCGCCCACTGCTCGAACAGCGCCGGCAGATCCTCGTCACGCACCTCCCGCAACTCGCGTCCCATCGGGGAAATCTACGTGACTTCATCGCGTACCCGCTCAGATCGGTCAACGGCGCACCCGATAGCGCTCCGGCCGGTGCGTCACGACAACCACGTGGTCGACCCCGCCCGGAGGCTTCCCGTCCCAGCCGTCCGTCACGTCGAAGACGTGGCGGCCGACGACAGCCGCCCGATCTGGTTCCAGTACGGCCGGGTGTAGTCGTTGGACGTCTGCGACACCTTCAACTCGCCGCTCTCGTCCAATGGCACGTCACCGCTGTGGAACCATGTCGCTGCTCGGTCGCGGGTGGCGGCACGCGGCTCAGCCTGGGCTGCGATCGGCGCTGGATGCTGATCGACCCCGGCGGACCCGACGAACGCGAGTGCCGCCTGTTGGGGCTCCTCTACCCGACGAGGGAGAAGAGCTGCCACTTCCCGGGTACACCCTTCAACACGTGGCTTCCGCGATCGTCGAACCGGAGACCCGACCCGATCACCAGATCCACCACCGTCCGCGACGCCAGGATCTCGCCGGGCCCGGCCAGGGCCGAGACTCGCGCGCCGATGTGTACGGCGATCCCGGCGATGTCCTTGCCCTGCAGCTCGATCTCCCCGGTATGCAGTCCGGCCCTGATCTCCAGGTTGATACCCCGCACGGCGTCGCGGATGGCCACCGCGCACCTGATGGCCCGGGCCGGTCCGTCGAACGTGGCCAGGACACCGTCGCCGGTTGTGTGGATCTGGCGTCCCCGATGGCGGGCCAGCTCTCGATCGATGATGGCGTCGTGCTCGCGAAGGAGCTGTTTCCACCGGCTGTCTCCCAGCTCCGCGGCCGCGGCAGTCGAATCCACGATGTCGGTGAACAGCACCGTCGCCAAGACCCGGTCCGGCGGGCCGGCGCTTCGAGACCCTGTCAGGAACTCCTCGACCTCGTCGAGGATTTGCTGGAAGTCGCCGGCCCAGAACGCGTACCCGTTGCCGGGCAGCTCCTTGTAGACGGCCCCCGCGATGTGCTCGGCCAGGTACCGCCCGTGTTCGACCGAGATGGGGACGGGAATCCCGACTCGGTGGATGATCAGCGTGGGAGCTTGGATCGATGAAAGGGCATGGCGGATGTCGATGCCGAACAGCAACCGCTGGGCGGCGGAGGCCATCCCCGGGCTGTATGCGGCCCGCTGGAACCGGGGGAGCCAGGCCCGCAGTCGCTCGTCGTCCGCGTCCTCGGGCGCCAGGGCCGGCAACATCGAGTCGACGTGCTCGGGCGAGCCCCACCGCTCCGCCACCAGCTCCCGCTGCATCTCCACGAACTCTGGAGGGAGGCCGATCGGGTAGTCGTGTGCCCGGGTGCCCCTGGCCGAGCTGTTCACCAACGCGAGGGCCCGAACCCGATCCGGATACGTGGCTGCGAACAGCATGGTGACGGTTCCTCCGGCGCCGGCCCCGAACAGGGCCGGCCGTTCGCTGCCGACGGCGTCGAGCACCGTCCGCGCGTCGTCCATCCACTGCTCCACCGTGGGGGAGTCGGTGAGCGGAACGGGGTCGGATGCGCCCATCCCGCGCGGGTTGTAGAGGATCAACCGGCTGAAGGACGCCAGCGAGTTGAGAAATCGCTCCTGCCGGGGCTCCTCCCATTGGAGCTCGATGTGGTTGACCCAGTCGGGGAAGAACAGGAGGTCGAACGGCCCGTCGCCCACGACTTGATACGCGAGGTGAAGGTCACCTGCCCGGGCGAACTTGGTCTCGATGGCCACCACCCGAGAGCCTAGCGCGGGGGCTGTTGGAGCCGGTCATCGACTGCATATGGGCGCCAACCCGAGATTCCCAAAGTCTCGTCTCCACCCGTGGGTTGCTTCTGGGCCCACTTCCCCCGAGACCTCGCATCCAGGACTTGCTCATCGCGTCACCGGACTGGCGGGCCTGTGGCGCCGAGAGACTCTCCAAGGTCTGGACTTGGCGTCCGGCCCAGCGACCGGGACGGCTGAGGTTGGTCGGCGGCCCGTGCCTCGGCGCCGGTCAGTCCGCCCGCGCCGGAAACAAGGCAGCCCCCTGCGAACGACCTGGCTGTGAGCTTGTGCTTCGATGGATTCCGGAGCGGAGGGACCGGCGTGTTCTGCAGCGCGTCGTGCAGACGCCTAAACATCAGGAGCCCTTCAAGGGTTCTTCGACATGCATGCCAAGACCGCGCCTGCTGGTGGCCTCGGACAGCCTCTCGATTCCTGAGGTGGTGAGCGAGGCGCAGAGCTTCGAGGAGTTCTTCGAGGCGGAAAGCAGGATGCTCTTTCGGCGGCTGTGCCTCGTGACGGGGAATCGTCACGAGGCTGAGGAGGTCATGCAGGATGCGTTCCTCAAGGTGTTCGAACGTTGGCCACGCGTCCGGGCCATGAACGATCCGACGGGCTACCTGTACCGGACGGCATTCAACATCTCCAAGAAGCGCTCTCGGCGGGCGGCGCTCGCCGTCCGCAGGGTCTTGGGGTTTGCCAACGATGCGGATGAGTTCGCCGCGTCGGACGCTCGATCGATGGTTGCGGATGCTCTCGCGACGCTCACTCCGCGACAACGTGCTGCGATCGTCCTCACCGATCTGCTCGGCTACAGCTCGGCGTCGGCGGGCGAGGTATTGGGCGTGAGGGCGGTAACGATTCGGGTCCTCGCCTCGCAGGGACGCGCGGCGATGAAACGCACCCTGGAGCCACGCGATGAATGACTATCGGCAAGCCTTGGAGCGTGAAAGCGAGCGCTTCGACCTCGCTCCCGGTGCCCTCGACCGCCTCTTCGATCGCCGGAAGCGGAAGAACCGCAACCAGCGCATCGGAGCGGCCCTCGTGGCTCTCGTCGTCCTGGCGGTGGGCGCATGGGGAGCCGTCTCGCTGCTCGGAGGTCTCGCCTCCCACCCCCAGCCCGCATCCTCCTCGCCACCCGCGCCGACCCGGCAGCTCTATCAGGAGATCGCGGGCACCTACGCGATCACGCTGTCGAACGCCGATCCCGGGGTTTCCGCGAAAGGAATGGCAGGCACCTACACCATGCGCCTGCTCCCCAACGGTGTTGTGCGGCTCTCGGCGCCCGTGGGATCGTTACGGGAAGGGCCTTCTCCTTCGGCCATCAACTACCGTCTCTCGGGCAGCCAGTTCACGATCAACGCGTTCGTCAACATCTCGTGTCCTGGCACCGTCGGCACCTATCTGTGGCAGCTCGAGGATGGCCGGCTTGTCCTCACGCCCTTGCACGAGGTTTGTGCGGTCCGGCGGACCCTCTTCGCTTCGAAGCCTTGGCTCGTCCAGGCTGGTCGGTAGCTTTCCCTAAACGATCCCGCTTGCCGGAGGTTCTTCCCATGTTGGAACCGCCGACGGAGGAAGGGGCCGTGATGCACCGGACAGACCGACCGATCGGGCGCGGGTACGTGCTCGCCGTGGCCGCCCTCTTGTTGTCGGCGTGCGGGTCGAGTGGGACCAACTCCTCGGCGACCACTCCGAGAACAGGCAGCCCGACCACTTCCGCCGCCGGGACCACGACGCCCTCTGCCTCCGCTTTCGCTACGGCTGCGTCGTTCCCGATCCCCAACGGCACGTATGACGCAACGGCGACTCGCCAGGAGGCGCTCGCCAAGGGATTCTCGAGCAAAGAGATTGATCATTACTACGGATCGGACGGCAAACTGCCGGTGAGTATCGTGCTCGACGACGGCACATTTCAGATGTTCGTCACCGGGGACGACGGGGTGAAGGAGCTGGGCGCCAAGGGCACGTACACGGCGACCCGGACCCGGTGGGTTGCGATGGCTGGGGCCGAAGCGGTGGCCGGCGACGTCTACACCTACCGGTGGTCGTTCGACGGCAACGTGCTCTCGCTGAAACTCTTGCCGAGGCTGACGCAAGACAGTCTTGGACCGGCGGACTTGCGAGGAGTGCAGCTGGTCACGGACCACGATTACGTGAAGACGGCCTGAGATGCGTTCCCGGGTCCTCGTCGCGGGCCTCCTCATCAGCCAGGTGGCGCTTGCTGCATGTGCCGGAACCCCCGCGACGCCCACGTTCCACCCCACGTACAAGGGAGCACCGTGTCCCGAGGACGTCACCAGCGTCGTCTTGACGCCGGTGACGTGTGGGTTCCTCACAGTGCTCGAGGATCGCTCGAAACCCGATGGTCGAACGATCAAGCTGTTCGTCGTGCGGGTCGAACCGGCGGGCGGGCATCCCGCACCCGATCCGGTGTTCGTGGCCGTCGACCTCGGTGAATCGCCCGGGTGGGCAGACAACGCCGGCCTCGCCCAGCGCGTCAACCGCGAGGTCATCCTGCTGGATCAACGGGGGACCGGGCATTCGGAGCCGAACCTCGAGTG
>DATLUW010000732.1:0-2636 GCA_035577825.1 Actinomycetota bacterium
CAGTGGGGCTGGGAGGCGTGGCATTGGGCGCCGATCCCGTTCGCGCTGATCGGCGCCGCGCTGATGGGCACGCTCTGGAGCGTGACCCCGAGCCGAAAGGCGGGGCACTGAGTACTCCGCGGAAGACCTGCGTCGCCCGCTAGACGATCACCACGACCCGTTTCGTGATGGTCGCATTCCCGCTCGTCGCTCGCACCATGTAGAGCCCCGGCCGCAACCGGGTCCCCGCGCCGAGCGTCGCGTCCACGCGGCCGTCGCCGCCGGACTGGATGTCCCGGCGCTCCAGCTCGCGCCCGGCGAGGTCGAACAGGCTGACCGTCACGTGCGCCGCTCCGGGGAGCGTCAGCGCCAGCGGGATGCGACCGCCGACAACTGGGTTGGTGCCGATCGCGAGCGACAGGCGGGCGGCCCCGAGCGGTTCGATCCAGGACTCGCTCGTGAACGTGCCCTCGACGCCCTGGTCGTCGAGGATCGCAAGCCGATAGGCGTATCGGAGGGCGTCCTCGGCCATCGTGTCGTCGAACCGCAGGAGGCCCGAGCCGTCGACCGTGACGGTTCCCAGCGTCGTCCACTCCGCGGTCTCCAGTCTTCGCTGCACGTGAGCCTGCATGCCGGCATTGCCGCCGGAGTACCACGACAACCGCACGTGGCCCGGCGTCCGATCGGATCGGACGAAAGACGCCAGCGTGCCCACCGGGACGTCCGGCGCCACGGCAACGAACCGGCTGTGGTTCCCATGCACGTCGACCGCGGCGAGCTTGTAGTAGTGGCTGCCGGGCGTGTCCGTGAAGCTGGTCTCGGCCGTGGTGGCGATCAACGTCGCCGCCGACGGCAGGAACGTCGACGAGTTGCCGCGATAGAGCTCGTACCCACGAAGGTCGGCTGCGCCCGAAGCTTGCCAGTGCATCGCGTTCGCGGCCGGACCGTAGTTCACGGTCAACGGTGACGGCGCAGGCGGTGCCAGGTTATCGACCGAATAGCCGCTGTCCGGGCTCGAGTTGTAGAACACGAACGGGTTCGTGGTCAGCGCCTGGACGAAGTACGCGGTGTAGGGATTGCCCGTCTCGCTCGAATCACTCAGCGTCGGCGCCGCGAACGCGTACCCCTTGAGGAACGCCGCGGGCAGGTCGGCGATGCTCTCCCAGAAGACATCCGGTCCGATCTGCGGCAACGCCGTGCTGGCGGGGTGCACGGACCTCGTCGCATCCGTGAGCGGCGCCCGACGCCACACGCGGTATCCCGTGATCTGCCGGTAGCGCGGCGAGTCGTAATCGCTCGCCCGCCAGCGCAGCAACACCTTGCCGCCCTGGTCGCCTCGCACGTCGCGCACCGAGAGCAGATGAGGGCGCGGGTCGTCGGCGATGACGAGGAAGGATGCGGCGCTCGACGCGGACCCGACCAGGGTCGTCACCCGGATGGGTCCCGATGACCCGAGCGAGTCGACGATGGTGTGGATCTCGTTGTCCGTGATGGACACGATCTGAGCAGAGCCGGTTCCACCGAAGGCGACGCGCTGAGTAGTGGCGAGGTGGTTGCCCTGGATCACCACCTCCTGACCTGCCTTCCCGGAGTCGGGCGAAAAGGACACCACTTCCGGGAGTTCGCCGATGAAGAAATCACTGGAGCTGGTGCCGGTGCCGAAGGAGTTCGTGACCGTGATCGGTCCGGTGACTGCTCCCACCGGGACGGTCGCATGCAACGAACCGAACGACGATGAGACGACGGACGCCACGACGCCGCCGATGGTCACCTCCGTCGGAGAATCAAGGCGCGCCCCGGTCACCGTCACGTCGTCGCCGACTTTGCCGCCAAGAGGTGAGAAACCGAACACGGCCGGAGGTCCGGTCAAAGGCTCCTGGGGCAGCGCCCAGACTTGCGACCTGTAGTTGCTGCCGTCCCAGCCACCGTAGGTGATCAACTCGGCTCCGGCCGGGCGAAAGGCGAACATGTGGGACCACACCGGCGCAGGGGTCGGGTCGGCGAACGTGCTGCGCTGCCAGGCGCTCGGGTCCGAAAGGTCCAGGCTCCAGACGTCACCCAGAGCCACCGAGCCGGTGAAACCTCCGAAGAGGACGAACTTCTGATTGCTTGGAGCGTAGGCGGCGGCCGCAAGGTACCGCGGATTTGGAGATGGGCCCGACGGGTGGAGCTGAGTCCAGGCCGTGGGTGAGGCCAGGGGGAGGACCCAGATGTCGTTCGTGATGCCGCTCCCGGTCGCCACGACGAGCTGGTCGCGGGCCTCGTCATACGCAGCGACCGCCGCCCAGCGCGGGGTGGGGCCCGCAGAGGGCGTCAACTGCTGCCATGTTGGAGTTCCCGACAGGCTGAGCGCCCAGACGTCATCGTGGACGCCGGTGTCCGGCCCGCCCCCGAACACCAGAAGCCGGTTCCTCAGGCTGTCCCAGGCGATCGCCGGGTACCCGCGGGGCGCCGGCCCGGTGCCCGGTCCAATGACCTCGACCCAGGTGGTGGGATTCAGCAGATCCAGGGAATAGACCCGCATGGAACCCACCAGGAGGATCATCTTGTGGTCTTGCGAGTCGTAGACCGCGCGCACAACGTTGCCTACAGCTTCGCCCGGCGCGGCAGCTCCCAAGGTGGTCCAGACGGGAGGACCCGAGAGATTGAGTGCCCAA
>DATLUW010000733.1:0-20192 GCA_035577825.1 Actinomycetota bacterium
CTCGGACTCGTACGCCCGTCGGCTGGCCAGCACGGCCGCGAACAGCACCGCCATCCACAGCAGGCCGGGCGCGGTCTGCTGCAGGAACGTCCGCCCCGGTCCGAGCGACAGGCCGAACGACACGAGCAGCGTGGCCGCGAACGGCAGGACCGCGCCGAGCGCGTAGCGGCCGCGCACCTCGATGCGGAGGTCCTTGCCGGCCATCGCCGCGGTCTGCCGGACGAAGCTCACGCCGGCGCTCCCGGTTCGCCTGTGGCCGTGCGTGAAGGCGTGTCGCGCGGCGGCGGCTCGGCGGCGAGCGCATGCGGCTCCTCGACGAGCCGCCCGCCGTCCATGACCACTGTTCGCGTGGCGAGGTCGCCGCGCGTGACGTCGTGCGTCGCGAGGATCACGGTCCGACCGGCGGCCTTCGCCTCGCCGATCGCGCGGTCGACCGCGTCGCGGGCGGAGGTGTCGAGGCCGGCGTACGGCTCGTCCAGCAGCAGCAGGGCCGGTTCGCGGAGCAGGGCGCGGGCCACGGCGACGCGCTGGCGCATCCCCTGCGAGAACCCGCGGACGCGCTCGTCGGCGACGTCGGCCAGCCCGACCCGCTCGAGCGCCTCGGGCACGTTCGCGGTGGGCGCGCCCGTCATCGCGCACGCGAACCGGAGGTTCTCGGCGGCCGTGAGGTCCTCGTACAGCCGGGTCCGGTGGCCGAGCAGCTCGACCTGCGCGCGGATGCGTTCGCGTTCGCGGAGCAGATCGAACCCGAGCACCTCGCCGCCGCCGTACGTCGGCGACAGCTCCTTGGCGACGACCCGCAGGAGCGTGCTCTTGCCGGCGCCGTTCGGGCCGCGGACGAGGACGACCTCGCCGCGTTCGACGGTCATGTCGACGCGAACCACTGCCGGCGTCACCCCGAAGACACGCGTGACGGAACGCAGCTGGACTGCGGGTGCGGCGGCCTGCTCGGCCCGTGAGGGGCCGCCGGCCAGGACGTTGGTCGTTCCCCGGGAGGCCACGCTGCCGGACAGGCTATCGCAGGTCCACAGCGCGGGGGCACCCAACGCGACCGGGGAAAGCGCCGGTCAGCTGGTCGCGGCCGGCGAGGGGCTCGCGGTCGCGGTGACGGGCTTCAGCTCCGGCGTCAGCACCACGACTCCAGGGCCGTACCGCTGGTCGACGGCCCCCTGCATCGCCTCGTCGGCGAACACGACGTCCACCTCCACCCGGTTGTGCACGACGTCCACGCCGTCGCCGAGGAACGAGAACCCGAACTCCTTCGCTCCGGTGTTCGTGAGCTGGTTCTGGATGTGTGTGAGCTCGTCCTGGCTGTGGTCGAACTGCACGACACACAGGGGTCCGCCCCACACCTGTTCGAGCGCCTGGCGGTGGCGTTCGAGGTCGCCGGTGAACGCGGCGGTGATCACCATGTCGTTCGGTCCCGAGGAGCCGTCGTTGCCCGGCTCGACGACGTAGTACACCCAGAGGCCGGCGAAGTCGGGCTCGTGGGCCGCGAGACGGTTTGCTTTGTCGAGGTCGACCTGGCCGGTTCGCGACGGATCGGGTGCGATCCAGCCGCCGGTTGGGGTCTCGCACGGAGGCGTGAAGTCGTCCGCGCTGTCCGGCGGGGTCCGGGGAGGGCCGACGTCGGTGACCGTGAACGATGTGCCGTCGAAGGTCCCGGTGAGGTGGTAGTCGCCCTCAATGTCGCCTGGGTACCCGTTGCCGGACGGATCACCCGGAGAGCGCTGCTCCCCCTTGACCTGGTCCCAGTCCCAGTTCGTGATTGGCACCCGACCGCACTTGGACGGGGGGAGCGGGAGGGTGCGCCCCCCAAGGCAGATCTCCGGGCCTTCGTCGCCGAACTGCTGGACGGTCGCCGTGACCTCGTACATCTGCGGCGCGGCCGGTTCGGTCGGCGCCGTGGTGGCGAGAGGCGTGCCGACGCGTCCGGTCGTCGGGCCGGGCGTCGGTACGGCCGTCTGGCCCACAGGGCGACTGGAGTGGTTCGAGAGCACCGGCCCGAACGCCTTCCACAGGCCGAACCCCGCGGCCACGGCGATCACGGCCACCAGGGCGAACGTCACCGCACGGCCCCGGCGCGGCGAGCGGGGAGGGGGCCCGCCGTCATCGGCCGCCATCACGGAGGCGAGCATCCGCCGTGCCTGCGGCGAGTCCGGCGATCCGGGATCGCCACCCGCCGGGTCGAGCCCGTGCAGCGCGTCCATGGCCCGCGAGCGCTTCATTCGGCCTCCCTCGGCGTCGAGAGCTCCTGCGCCGACTCGTCGCGCGCGTGGCCCGGGTCGGCGTCGCCGAGCGCCCGTTCGAGCCGGCCCCTTGCACGGTGCAGCCGAACCCGGAACGCGGTCGCCGAGCACCCCAGCGCCCGCGCCGCACGCTCAGGCGGGAGGCCGTCCCAGGCCACGAGCATGAGGACCTCGCGGTCGCGTTCACCCAGGCGGGAGAAGGCCTCGGCCACCTCGAGGCGCTCCTGCGCGGAGGACTCGAGCGCCGCGTCGACGTTCGCCACCGGCAGCGCCGGACGCCGGGCCGCCGAGCGTCGCGTGTTCGCCAGCACCCGTCGCGCCACGCCGAGCAGCCACGGCAGCGCGTCGCCCGGCACGTCGTCGAACCGACGCCACGCGGTGAGGAACACCTCGCTCACCGCGTCGCCGGGGTCGTCGGTCGTCCGGCGGCGCACGTATGCGAGCACGCCGGGATAGTGCTGGGTGAACATGGCCTCGAACCTCGGCCTTCGATCGTCACTCGAGCCCTCGTGTCGGGGCATCCACCCGTCCTCATGTCCGGCGGCACCCGATTGTTACCGCGGCTGCCCACGATGGCCGACGGCCGGGAAGGGTGATTTGCGGAAGTTCGAACCCGGGCGGAAGACTATGCGCGGTCGTGACGCTGGGTACGACCCCACCTGAGGTACCGATTGCGTCGTCATCCGCTCCGTCGCCCGGCCGCTCGCCGGCTCCTGCCGGTCGCTGCGCTCTTCGCGATGTCGGCGTGCAAGTTCGGGGCGCCGCCCGGCGCGACCGACCAGGGCAAGGACATCGCCGGGCTGTACCACCTGATGTTCTGGATCGCGATCGGGGTCGGCGCGATCGTGCTCGGCCTGATCGTGTACGCGGTGCTCCGGTTCCGCCGGCGGAACGAGGACCTGCCGAAGCAGACCCGCTACCACGTGCCGCTCGAAGTGACCTACACGGTGATCCCGATCCTCATCGTGCTGTTCATCTTCGCGGCGACGTACCGGGTCGAGCACCGGGTCGACCACGTCGCGCCGAACCCCGGCGTGGTCGTCGACGCCACGGCGTTCCAGTGGCAGTGGCGGTTCACGTACCCGCAGTACCGGATCACCCTCATCGGGACGCCGACGACCTACCCGACGTTCGAGGTGCCGGTCGGGGAGACGGTGCGCATCCAGCTTCGGGCGCAGGACGTGATCCACGCGTTCTACGTGCCGCAGTTCCTGTTCAAGCGCGATGCGATCCCGGGCAAGCTGAACACGTTCGACTTCCGGGTGCCCGAGCCGGGAACGTTCGCCGGCGAGTGCGCGGAGTTCTGCGGGCTGAACCACGCGACCATGGGGTTCTTCGTGAAGGCCGTGCCGCGGGACGAGTTCGACCAATGGGTCAAGGAGCAGCAGTCGAAATCGAACGCCACCCCGACGCCGGGCGCGACGAGCGGCTCCACGCCCACGTCCACGCCGGACGCCGGGCCCGTGACGCCAACCGTGATCGCGGGGAATTCGGGATGAGCCGATGAGCGCGATCGACACCGCCCCGACGACCGCGTCCGAGCCCGAGTCCGAGCGGCGCCGCGCGGGACTCCTCGAGTGGCTGACCACCACGAACCACAAGCAGATCGGGATCCTCTACATCGTCACGACGTTCGTGTTCTTCCTGCTGGGCGGGCTGCTCGCGCTCATCATGCGAACCGAGCTCGCGCACCCGGGGCTGCAGATCCTGTCGAAGGCCCAGTACAACCAGGTCTTCACCATCCACGGCACGACGATGATCTTCCTGTTCATCGCGCCGATGGGGCTCGGCCTCGCGAACTACTTCGTGCCGCTGCAGATCGGCGCGCCGGACATGGCGTTCCCGCGGCTCAACATGCTGTCGTACTGGATGCTGCTGTTCGGCGGCCTGACGATCTACGCGTCGTTCCTCGCGCCCGGCGGCGCGGCCGAGACAGGATGGACGTTCTACGTGCCGCTGTCCGACAAGCTCGGGTCGCCGGGCGTCGGCGCGGACATGTGGATCATGGGGATCATCCTCGTGTCCACGTCGTCGATCATGACCGGCGTCAACCTCATGGCGACGATCTTCATGCTCCGCGCGCCGGGCATGACGATGTGGCGGCTGCCGCTGTTCTGCTGGAACATGATCATCACGTCGCTGATGATCCTGCTGGCGTTCCCGCCGCTCACCGGGGCGCTGGCGCTGCTGTTCATCGACCGGCACTTCGGTGGACACTTCTTCGACCCCTCGAGCGGCGGCTCGGTGATCCTCTATCAGCACCTGTTCTGGTTCTTCGGGCACCCCGAGGTGTACATCATGATCCTGCCGTTCTTCGGGATCGTGACGGACATCATCCCCGTCTTCTCGAGGAAGCCGATCTTCGGCTACACGGGATTCGTGTTTGCGTCCATCGCCATCGCCGGGCTGTCGATGACGGTGTGGGCGCACCACATGTTCACGACCGGCGCGGTGCTGAACCCGTTCTTCTCGTTCATGTCGTTCCTGATCGCGGTGCCGACGGGGATCAAGTTCTTCAATTGGATCGGGACGATGTGGGGCGGCTCGATCCGATTGTCGACGCCGATGCTGTGGTGCATCGGGTTCATGGTCAACTTCCTGATCGGGGGGATCACGGGCGTGATGATCGCGTCGGCGCCGTTCGACTACGCGGTGCAGGACACGTACTTCATCGTGGCCCACATGCACTACGTGCTGGGCGGCGGGTCGCTGTTCGCGATCTTCGCGGCGATCTACTACTGGTTCCCGAAGATGACCGGCTACCTGCTGAACGAACGACTGGGCAAGGTCGTGTTCGCGCTGACGTTCTTCGGGTTCAACCTGACGTTCTGGCCGATGCACATCCTCGGCCTGCGCGGGATGCCTCGGCGGGTGGCCGACTACCCGACCTCGCTCGGGCCGGGCGCGTCGCTCACCACGCCGAACCTGGTCGCCACGCTGGGGTCGTACGTGATGACGATCGGCGCGCTGTTGTTCATCTGGAACGTGATCAAGGCGTTCCGGGACAAGGTCCCGGCGGGGAACGACCCGTGGGGTGGGTACACGCTCGAGTGGTACACGACGTCGCCGCCGCCCGAGCACAACTTCACCTCGCTGCCGCAGATCCGCAGCGAACGGCCGGTGTTCGACTGGCGGCACCGCGGGGATCCCGCGGTCGAGGAGCCGGTGGGGGCGCCGAGGTGAAGACCGAACCGCGGTTCCTGATCGGGGTCGGCCTGTTCGGGGCGCTGGTCGGGATCGTGTACTGGTTCCTGTCCTACGAGCAGGCAGGCACCGTGATGCTGCTGTTCATGGGGCTCGGGTCGTCGTTCGTCGGCGGGTACCTGCTCTGGAAGATGGGCAGGGTGCGCCGGCTCGAGGACGACACGGACGCCGAGATCGCCGACGGGGCCGGCGAGACGGTCGGACGGTTCTCGGCGGGGAGCATCTGGCCGCTCGTGATGGGGCTCTCGCTGGTGATCGCGACGCAGGGGCTGGTGTTCGGGCTGTGGCTGTCGGTGTTCGGCATCACACTGTTCGCATGGGCGACGGTGGGACTGATGCTGGAGAGCCGGGACTGACGATCGAACCGCTGGCCGATGAGTTGGAGAACGTCCCTGCGTCCGAACGGGTCGTGATCCGCGGCTCGCGCGTAGTGCTGCGGCCGTACCGGCCAGAGGACCTCGACCTGTGGTTCGATGCGAGGACGGCCTCGGCGTCGGACAAGACCGTCTCGCCCAGGGGCGGGCCCGACCGCGAGGTACTCCGGAGGCGCATCGCCCGGTCGGGCGTGCTCCACGACGGCTGGCTGGACCTGGCGATCGAGCTCGACGGGCGGACCGTGGGGGAGATCGGGGCGTACGGCGAGGTCCCCGAGCGTCAGTACCCGGAAGGGACGTTCTTCTTCGGGATCGGGTTGTTCGATTTGGTCGACCGGGGCAAAAAACTCGGCACGGACGCCACGCGAGCACTGTACAAATAACTGTTCCGCGAGGCCGACGCCCTCAAAATCGAGACGACAACTACAATAACGAACGCCGCCATGCGCAGCGTGTTCGATCGGCTGGGGTTCCACTTCGACGGCGTGGAGACGCGCTGGGACGTCGAATGGGCGAACTACTCGGTCGACCGCGACGCCTGGCCGGAGGGCTGATCGTTTCCTCCGAATCCGGTGCGTTGGGTGACTGATATTCAGGTGGCGCTGCTATCTTCCGCCGGTGTCGCACCGCCGTGAGGAACTCGACCGACGCACGTTCCTGAAGCGCGCCGCCGTGGTCGGCGGCGCGGTGGTGGCTGCGGGCGCGGCGGCCGTCGGTGTCGAGGCCCTCACCTCGTCCGATGGCGATGAGCCCCCCAAGCCAACGGGCGCGGCCGCCCAGCCCGGGCATACGACGCCGCCGACGACGGCCGCCCCCACCCCTCCCGCATCGAGCCCGACCACTTCCCCGCTCGTCGTCGACACGCGGTGGCCGGTGAAGCATGTCGTGTACGTGATGCTCGAGAACCGTTCGCTGAACCACATGTTCGGCGCCTTCCCGGGGACGACCGACACGTCGCGTGTCGGCGTCGTCGAGGGCAGGGAGATCCCGCTCACGACGGCACCCGAGTGGTTCCCGGTGGATCTGCCGCACGACCGCACGTCGGCGCTGATCGACAACAACGGCGGCAGGATGGACGGATTCACGAACTACGACGTCCCGAACATCGACATCGCCATGACGATCAACGAGCGGGACACCATGGCGAACTGGTGGCACTGGGCCAAGAACTTCGTCCTCGCAGACCACCTCTTCGCGTCCGCGAACAGCGCCTCGTACCCCAACCACCTGTACATGATCGCGGGCACCTCGGGCGGGGCGTTCGACAACCCGATCCAGGGCCAGGAGCAGCTCCAGGAGCGCAAGGACCAGGGGCTCGCGAAGACCTGGGGCTGCGACGCCCCCCAGGGCGCGTACGTCGAGCTCTACGACTACGACCAGGGCGACGGGAACCCGCTCCTCGGACCGAACAACCCGACCAAGCCAGTCGACAGCACCCGGCCGTGCTTCACGTTCGACACGCAGGGGCAGCAGCTCAGCCGCAAGGACGTGGACTGGGCCTTCTACGCGGCGAACGAACGCGAGACCGGCTACATCTGGAACGCGTACTCGGCCGTGGACGGCGTGTACAACTCGGATCTGTGGGACGCGCACATCCGCGACGTCGACCACCTGGTTCGCGACATCCGGGCCGGGAAGCTGCCGTCGGTGACGTGGGTGACCCCGCGCTACGAGTTCTCGAACCACCCGCCGTATTCGACGATCTGGGCGCAGAACTGGGCGACCAGCGTGATCAACGAGATCATGCGGAGCCCCATCTGGAACTCGACCGCGATCTTCGTGACCTGGGACGAGTGGGGCGGGACGTACGACCCGGTCGCGCCGCCCAAGGTCGACGCGCTCGGCCTCGGCGTGCGGGTGCCGATGCTGGTGATCTCGCCGTGGGCGAACCGAGGCATGATCGACCACGAGGTCGGCGAGTTCTGCTCGCCGCACAAGTTCATCGCGGACAACTTCGACCTCGCGTACCTGACCGACCGCGTGCGGAAGACCCACAACTTCGAACACGTCTTCGACTTCCACCGCGCGACCAGGAACCTCCTGCCGCCCGACCCGCTGCCGTGCCTGAAGCCCGGGCCGCTGCCCGACACGCCGCCGGACGCGAACATCGGCTGGCCGCCACCGATCTCGCCGCCCGACTGCGAGTGAACCCGGGCGCCTGCGTTCGGCAGAGGGCGGGCCCAACGGCGAGGAGCCCCCATTGACCAGAGCAAGCTCCGGGCCTAGCGTTCGCCAGGTCGTCGAGCGGCGGGGGAGGGCGGGGATGCGCAGACTGCTGTGGCTCTCGGTGGGGATGCTGGCGGCAGCGCTGATCGCGTCGCCGGGGGTCGCTGGCGCGGGCCACGCGCACCACCTGCGCGGTGACTGCACGATCGGCGGAACGCCGGGCGGCGACCACCTCGTCGGCACGGACGGCCCGGACGTGATCTGCGCGGGCGGCGGGAACGACTTCATCCGGGCCAAGGGCGGCGACGACTCGATCGCGTCCGGCGCCGGTGAGGACACCGTGATCGCCGGAGCCGGGAAGGACGTCGTGGACGGCGGCGCTGGCGAAGACCTCATCGACGGGAACCTCGGCGCCGACGTGCTCCGGGGCGGCCCGGGCCCGGATACCCTTCGCGGGCTCGGCGGCCCGGACAAGCTGTTCGGCCAGGCGGGGCCCGACTGCCTGTTCACGTTCGACAACGTGGGGGGCAACGACTACGCCGACGGTGGCATCGGCCTGGACACCTGGAACTCCGACGAGGGCGACACCCTCGTGAGCGCCGAGCATCCGGGGGACTGCGGCGGCCTCGGCTGAGGAGAGCAGCGCCGCGGGGGCTACGAGACCCGAAGTCGCGTCTCCGCGGGGAATCGAGCTCCGAACGACTCCCGATACGCATTGGGCGTCGTGCCGACCCGGGCGACGAAGTGGCGGCGCAGGCTCCGCGCGTCGCGGAACCCGGACCGGTGGGCGATCGACTCCATCGTCAGGGTGGTCGTCTCGAGCATGCCCTGGGCGCGAGCGACGCGCTGGGAGAGCACCCACTGCAGCGGCGTGGTGCCGTTCTCGTCGCGGAAGCGGCGGCTGAAGGTGCGAACCGACATCCTGGCCGCCGCCGCCATGCGGTCGAGGTCCAGCTCCTCGTTGAGGTGATCCAGCGCCCATGCCATGGTCGACGCGATCGGGCCCCCCCGATCGGGCTCCCGCACCGGCTGGAGCAGGAACTGGGCCGGCCCGCTCTCGAGGTGGGGGGCGTCCACCATGCCCCGGGCGACCTCGGTGGCGACCGTGGCTCCGTGATCGACGCGCACCACGTGGAGGCAGACATCCAGGCCGGCCGCTCCGCCGGCGCTCGTCAGCACGTCGGCGTCGTCGACGAAGAGGACGCCCGGGTCGACCCGGACGAGCGGGAACATCCGTGCAAGGTCGTGACAGGCGGCCCAGTGCGTCGTCGCTCGCCGCCCGTCGAGGAGCCCGGCCCAGGCCAGCGTGAAGGCCCCGGTGCTGATCGAGACGATGCGGACCCCTCGGTCGGCCGCGCTCCGGAGAGCCTGGAGCAGCGCCTCGGGAGGACGCCGTTCGACGTCGACGTACCCCGGAACCACGATCGTATCGGCGTGCCGGAGCAGCCCCAGGCCTCCCTGGGTCGCGATGCGGAGGCCGGTCGACGACCGGACGCTGCGGCCGTCCGACCCCGCCAGGCAGTGCCGGTACCGGCCGTCGCCCTGGGAGTCGAACACGTGCACGGGGATGGCCAGGTCGAGGAGCACCGCGCCCTCCTGCGCCACCGTGACGACTCGTTGCGCTCCCATCGGCCGAAACTCCGTGGTCTCGTGTTCGCCGCCCACAGAAGTAGTACGTCGCCGCCGGGACCGGCGGCCGTGTCCCGGGGCGGATCCGCTTCGGAGGAGGGACCGCCGGTCCACCGGCGGTCCCTCCATCCGTTGACGTTCCCTACTCGAGCGAGGTGGGGTCGTCGATCCCGTTGTTCACCGCGATGTGGCACCAGGAGATGGTCCCGGAGAACTGGTCGAAGACGTACTTCGTCACCGACTGGTTCACCACGGTGAAGTTGTTCGCCCACAGGTACGGAACCCAAGGGACGTACTTCGTCATCAGGTCCTTGTCGAATTGGATCCAGCAGTTCGTGCGGTCGTCGCCGGAGAGCGCGTTGCACTTGGCGATGTCCGCGTCCGCGTGCGGAACCTCGTCCTTGACCTTGGCGTAGGCCGCGGCGACGTTGTCGCCACATTCCTTCGCCTTGTCGGCGGTCATGCCGAACTCGGAGTAGTCGATCTGCCCCTCGCAGCTGATGCCGCTCGAGTCGAACAGGACCGCGAAGGTCGACGGGTCGGCGTAGTCCTTGCCCCAGCCCGGGCAGGCCGAGATCGGGATGAGCGCCTTGACCGTCTGGATCGTGGTGTAGCAGGTACCGGTGTCCAGCTCGCGGACCTTCAGCTTGATGCCGATGGAGGCGAGGCTGTCCACGATGGACGGCGTCATGTCCACGTGGGGCGGCGTCGTCCGGTTCAGGAAGATGACGTTCGTGCAGACCGGCGAGTCGCACACCCCGTCGTGGTTGGAGTCGTACTTCGACTTCGCCATCTCCTGCTTCGCGAGGTCGAGCGACCCGGCCTCGTTCGGCGTCTGGTACGGGTCGTAGTTCTCGCCACCGAAGTCCAGCACCGTCGGAGGCATGATGTGCGTGGCGATGTCGCCGTGCGGCGGCCCGCCCCATGCCTTCTGCAGCGCCTGCTTGTCGATCACGTAGTTGACGGCCTTGCGCACGTTCACGTCGTCGAACGGCGGCGTGAGCGAGTTCATGGTGATGTACCAGGTCCGGTCACCCGGGTCCGAGTGCAGCAGGCCCTTGAGGCTGGGATCGGTCAGGTACTTCTGCTCCACCGGAGAGGGTGGAGACGACGACCACGAACCGTCGAGGTCGCCGGTCTCGATCTTCTGGAAGATGTCGTCCGTGTTGGTGTCGATCGTGATGTGGACACCGTTGATGTTGTTCTCCCGGTCCGTCGGCGAATCCGTCGACGGGTCGTAGTTCGGGTTGCGGACGATCGTCATCTCCTTGGTCGGGTCGAACCCCGACTCCGGCTTGATCGTGTCGCAGGAGGAGACGTCGAGGTCCTGCTCGCCGTCGACCATGTACGGACCGGACGAGATGACGTCACGGCCGTAGTCCCCCGCCTTGGTGAAGCACTTCGCGACTTCCTGGGGGATGGGCGCAGTGGCCGGCATGGCGAGCCGGTACAGCAGGTCGCCCGTCGGCGCCTCCAGGTGGAAGATGATCGTCTGGTCATCGGGCGTCTCGATTCCCGAGATCGGAGCCGGCTTCGGCGCGTTCCCGGTCATGCCCTTGATGACCCCGTCGTAGTAGAAGCCGTACTGGGCCACCAGTGGCTTCGTGTTGATGCGCTCGAAGGCGTACTCGATGTCGTGCGAGGTGACGTCCCGGTTGAGCGGCGGGCCGAACTTGATGCCCGTCTTCAGGTGGAACGTGTACGTGAGGCCGTCGGCCGACACGTCCGGGTTCGCCGAGGCGATGTCGGGGACCAGCGCGTCGCCGTCGGTGCCCTCGACGTGGTTGTACGTCATGAGGGTGCGCAGCAGCATGTCGCTGTACAGCCCCCAGGCCGAGCCCAGGTACTCACCCGTCGGGTCGAAGGCCCCGGTGAAGCCGAAGTCCTCGATCGCGGTGCGATACGTTCCGCCCTGGGTCGGGGTCGACGTTCCGGTCGTCGACGGGCTCGTGCCGGTCGGCGCGGGCGTGCCCGTCGTGGTGGGGCCGCCCCCACCCGTGGTGGTCGGCGGCGTGGTGCCGCCGCCGTTGTTGTTGCCGCACGCGGCGGCGAACAGCGCCAGGGTGCACGTCAGCGCGAGCGCGCCGAGCGTCTTCCTGTGGACCACATTCTCCCCTTTCTGACGGCGAGGAAGAAGGACGGGTGGGGTGGTAGAGGGGAAACGTTCGGACCTCGACCGGACCTGTTGGGACGGCGAATTCCGACCCACCCGTCCTCTTCCTCGAATCGGTGCTCTCGGGCCCTTCACCCGTACATACGTCCGTCGGCGCGGGGCCTTCGCGCCAATTCCGGACAGAACTGGGCGCAGATCCGGCCAGGTTTCGGAGGCGACGCGGGGCCGGTCCAGCCACGGCGCGGGCTCGCTCGTTCTGTTTGGTTGACCCCGTCGCGGCCGGGCCGTAACGTCCGGCCGTCAACTTCGAAGGGGAGGTTCACAGGATGCGGAAGCTGCTCATGTTCTCCGTGGGGGTGCTCGCGATCGCGATCTTCGCGTCGCCGACCGTGGCCGGCGCGGCACACTCGCACGGGCTGCGGGGGGACTGCACGATCGGGGGCACGCCGGGGAACGACCACCTGATCGGCACGCCCGATCCGGATGTGATCTGCGCGATCGGCGGGAACGACTTCATCAAGGGGCTCGGCGGGGACGACTCGATCGCCGCCGGCGCCGGGAACGACACCGTGATCGCCGGCCCGGGCAAGGACATCGCCGACGGCGGGCTCGGCGTCGACATCCTCGACGGCGACTCCGGTGCGGACGTCCTGCGGGGCGGCCCGGGCGACGACGCGCTGCGGGGGTTCCAGGGCCCCGACAAGCTGTTCGGGCAGGGCGGCAAGGACTGCCTCTACACCGTCGACAACGTGGGCGGGAACGACACCGGTGACGGCGGGATCGGGTTCGACCGGTTCGAGATCGACCCGGGCGACCACGTCACCAACGTCGAGGTATCCGGGAACTGCGCGGGCGACTAGCGCGGATTCCGACGAGCACCTGCGAACGGCCGCTCCTCACGAAGGGGGCGGCCGTTTCGCTGCTCAGTCCCGGACCACCTCGGGCTCATCGGTCTCCTCGCCCGCGGGGTTCGGAATCCCGCCCCCCACGAACTCCTCCGAGACCTCGAACCCGCCCTCCCGTGTCCGCATCACCGTCGTGATGGCCGCCCGCTTGACCGGGTGGCTGTCGGAGCGCCGGAGCTCGTTCATCAGGTAGTACGTGACCGCGAACGCCACCACCGGCAGCACGAACACCGCCACGCGCAGCACGCGGGTCATCGCCTCGACCGAGATGCCGAAGAACGAAGCGATGAGGTCGTTCCCGCCCGCGATCGTCAGCACGGTCATGAACATCAGCACGGCCGCCCCGAACGCCGTACGCCACGGCACGTCGCGCGGGAAGTTCAGCAGGTTGTGTTCCATGCGGTCGCCGCTGAAGCGCCGTTCGATGATCGGCCACAGAAACATGACCGTGAACACGATCCCCGGCAGGACGACGCCCGGCCAGAACGGCGCCGGGATCTCGTGACCGAACACCCGGATCTCCCACCCCGGGAACAGCCGGAGCGCCCCCTCGAGCCAGCCGATGTACCAGTCCGGCTGCGACCCGCCCGAGACCTGGGTCGGGTTGTACGGCCCGTACAGCCACACCGGGTTGATCTGCGCGAGCCCGCCGAGGAGCCCGAGGACGCCGCCCATGACCAGGAACAGCCCGGTCGACTTGAACGCATAGCGGGGGAAGAGGCGTTCGCCCTGGATGTTCGTCTCGGTGCGGACGGGCCTCCCGCCCGGGAAGTGCGTGTGCTTCTGCCGCCACACGATGATGAGGTGGAACGTCAGCACCGCCGCGATCAGCCCCGGCAGGATCATCACGTGCAGCACGAACAGCCGGTTGAGGATGTCCGGCGACGGATAGTGCCCGCCGAACAGCAGGAACGCGAGCCACGTCCCGATCAGCGGGATCGACAGCACGATCGAGTACGCGATCCGCAGGCCGGTCCCAGACAGCAGGTCGTCGGGCAGCGAGTACCCGGCGAACCCGATGGCGATCGTCAGCAGGAGCAGGAGGACGCCGAGCATCCAGTTCAGGTCGCGGGGCTTGCGAAACGCGCCCGTGAAGAACACGCGGGAGGCGTGTGCCGCGACGCTTCCGACCATGATCAGCGCCGCCCAGTGGTGGATCTGCCGGAACACCAGCCCGGCGCGAACCTCGAACGAGAGCCGCAGCACCGAGTCGTACGCCCGGGAGATCGTCTGGCCCCGGAGCGGCGCGTACGGCCCGTGGTACACGACCTCCTTCGCATCGGGCACGTAGAAGAACGTCAGGAAGACGCCGGTGAGGATCAGGATGACGAAGCAGTACAGGGCGATCTCGCCGAGCATGAACGACCAGTGGTCCGGAAAGACCTTGTTCAGCGTCCGCCGGGTGAACGAGGCCGCGCCGACCCGCTCGTCGAACCACCCGAACATCCGCCGGGTCATCGGGCCGCCGCGCTTGGCAGGCGCGTCGTCCGGCCCCGGCGCGGCCCGCCTGCCGTCCGTGCTCATGGCCCGTCACCCCGGTCCCAGAACCCCGGCCCGACGGGCGCGCTGAAGTCGCCCCTCGCCACCAGGAACCCGTCCGCGTCGGCCTCGATGGGCAGCTGGGGGAGCGGCCGCGCGGCCGGCCCGAACACCACCGACGCCCCGTCCGTCACGTCGAACGCCGACTGGTGGCACGGGCACTGCAGCTGGTGGTAGCTGGCGAGGTACAGCCCCACCGGGCACCCGGCGTGCGTGCAGAGCTTGGAGTAGCAGACGTTGCCCTCCGGGGCCCAGTCCTCGCGTCCGGCGGGCAGGTGCAGGATGTCCTCCGGCACCCGGACCAGCACGGCCTGGGCGTTCGCGTCGCCGACCCGCCCCTCCGGGAACACGGTCACGACCCCGCTCTCCGCCAGCGTGTCCACCCGCACCAGCTGCCCGGTGTCGTCGACCAGCCGCTTGCCCTTGCGCCACGACGTGACGAACAGCGAGTTGCCCGGGCTCGGCCCCAGCGAGCGGATCGGGAAGATCAACGCCAGCCCGAACGCCCCCGCCGCGCCGAGAAGCATGCGCGTGAGCAGCCGCCGCCGGGTGATGCCGGTCTCGGTCTCCGCGATGAGGTCCTCGGCGATTCGTCGCTCGCCGACCTCGGACTCGTGCGGCTCGCGGTCCTCGGTCACCACCTCGTGGGGGTACAGGTGCTTGCCCCACAGGATCAGCGCGAACCCCATCGCTCCGAGCGCCACGCCCACGAGCGCGCCCTCCAGCTGGACCTGGCCGCCGGCCGCGTACAGCACGAGCAGGCCGATCCCGGCCAGTGCGCTCAGCACCAGCAGCAGGGCGATCCGCCGGGTGGCCCGGCGCTCGCGCGCGGGGTCCTCGTGCCGGGACACGAGCACGTCCTCGCCGGGGTGCTCGCTCATCGGGGAGTCGCTCATGCCCTCGTTCCGATCGTCCGCGTCACCAGCACGATGAGCCCGAGCCCGGCGACCAGCGCCACGAACCCCTCCATCAGGGGGCCGATCCCGCCGAGGCTCGCGCCCCCCCGGTCGTCGGGCTCGCCCAGGTACTGGACGTACTTCACGACGGAGTTCAGCTCGTGCTGGTCGACGATGTCCTCGTCGAACACGGGCATGGTTCCCGGCCCGATCCGGATGGCCTCGGCGATCTGGGTCGCGTCGTCGTGGACCACGGCCGGTGCGTCCTGGGGGCCGACCGCCCCGCCCCGGCCGCTCGTCCCGTGGCACGGGGCGCAGTTCGCCTGGAACACGGACTGGCCCACGGACAGGTCCCCGATGGCGGGGTTCACGTCGGGGATGGGAACCCCACCCGGCGCGATCGAGTCGAGGTACGCGGTGACGGCGCGGATCTGCAGGGGGGTGAGGACCGGCGGCCGGCGGTGCGCCTGCACGCCCGGCTGGTCGAGGGGCATGCGGCCGGTGGACATCATGAAGTTGTAGTAGGCGGGGCCGAGGCCGGCGATCGGCGGGCCCTGCGTCGTGCCCGTGCCGTCGGAGCCGTGACACGTCGAGCACCGCTCCTCGTAGGTGTTCTTCCCGACCGCGAGGAGCGCCTCGGACACCGGCGATGGGGATGCGGCCGGGCTCGGCGACGCCGGCGCGGTCGGCGATGCGAGCGGCGACGTCTCGGTGGTGGTCGGGGGAGTGGTGACTCCGGTCGGTGTCACCTGCACCGGCGAGGCGACGGCGAGCGGCCGTCCGGACGCGCGCGGCGCCAGCAGGATCCCGAGGGGAACGGACACCGCGAGCACGCCGGCCGCCATCGCCAGCGCCGCCCGGCGGCCGAGGGGACGACGTTCCCTGAGCGGTTCGGTCATCGGATGACGAACAGGACGACGAACAGGGCGATCCAGACCACGTCGACGAAGTGCCAGTAGTAGGTGGCGACCTCGACGCCGGCGTGCTCGTCCGGCGTGTAGGCGCCCTTCGCGGCCCGACCGAGGATCACGAGCATCAGCAGCAGCCCCGCGAGCACGTGGAGCCCGTGGAACCCGGTCATCGTGTAGAACGCCGAGCCGTAGGCGTCGGTGTGGATGCGGAAGGGCAGGTCGATCCACTCGTTGATCTGCCCTCCGAGGAACACGACCCCCAGCAGGATCGTGATCCAGATCCACCGCCGCATCCCCGCCCGGTCGCCGCGCTTCAGCCTCGTCACGGCGTGCTGCATCGTGAAGCTCGAGGCGACCAGCGCCAGGGTGAACGCCACCCGGTAGGTGTCGACCACCACCTCCTGCGGGGTCCACAGGCGGTTCTGGGCGCGGAGCGTGAAGTACATCCCGAACAGCGACGCGAAGAACATCAGCTCCGAGCCGAGGAACAGGACGATCCCGACGACCAGCAGCGGAGTCGTGCGGGGACGGCTGCCCGGGCGCACGGCCGGGCGGACGGCCGTCGCGGTGCTCACGTGCTCAACCTTCGACCGGTCGGCATCGACGAACCTCGCACTCGGGCGGGCGGACGGGGCGCCGCCTCAGGCTATCGCGAGTGCGCGATCGGCGTTGTGCGGGCCGCTCGCTGCCTGTTCGAGCGCGCGGATACGCTGGTCGGCGACTCGAGTGGGAAGGAGCGTGGCGCGCGTGGATCGGTGGCTGGACGAGCTGGCGGAGGCGCTGGGGGTCGAACCGCTCGAGGCGGGGGAGAGCGGTGACCTCCTGCGGTCGTCGCGCGATGTGGCGCACGGCGTCGAGCGGCGGTTCGCGCCGCTCGCGTCCTTCCTCCTGGGTGTGGCGACGGAGCGGGGGACGGCGGCCGGGGCCTCGCGCGCCGAGGCGTTCGCCGCCGCGGTCGAGCGGCTGCGGTGGACGCTCCCGCCTCCGGACGAACCGGCGGAGTCCTCCGACGCTCCGACTCCGCCGCCCGCTTCCGGGGGGACCCCCGCGGCTCCTGGAGCGACGCCCGGGGTCCCCGACGGAACGCCGTCAGGCGAGTAGGTCCTCCGGCCGGTTGAGGTTCCGGGCGAATCGGCCGGACGGGTCGGCCGCCGCCCAGTCGTCGGGTTCGACCACGACGACGTCGAGGCCCTCGAGGGCCCGGACCACCGAGCGTTCGCCCGCGTCGAACGCCGCCCGGAGCCCCCCGGCCGCGGTCGCGGCGTAGACCGCGTGGAGGGGCTCGAGGCCGCGTTCGGTCCGGGGGACCGCCGCCTCGTGCGCGCCGATGCGTTCGGCGAGGAGCTCGAGCACCGCGGCGCTCGCATCGGGCATGTCGACCGCGAGGACCGCGACCCGCGTCGTCGTCGCGACCTCCAGGCCCGGGACGAGTCCGGCGAGCGGCCCCGCGGCCGGTTCGAGGTCCGATACCTGCGGGAACCCCAGCCAATCCAGGCGACGGCCGTCACCCGAGGCCACCACCACGCCCGCGCAGGTCGCCAAGAGCACCCCGGCCACCCGATGGGCCAGCGGTTCGCCCTCGACGAGGAGCGCGGCCTTGTCGGTTCCCATGCGGGAGCTCCCGCCGCCGGCGAGGAGGAGTCCGGTGAGGTCCTCCCGGCTCACGTGGTCGAGGGTCACACGCCGGCGAGGCGTTCGCGGCCTGCGTAGACGTTGCAGCCGCCGGGGCGGAGGAACCCGACCAGGGTCATGTTCGACTCCTCGGCCAGGCGCACGGCGAGTGTGGAGGGCGCGGAAACCGCCGCGACGAAGGGGATCCCGGCCACGAGCGCCTTCTGCACGAGCTCGAACGACGCGCGACCCGACACCAGGAGCACCCGGCTCCCGAGGGGGAGGTCGCCGCCGAGCGCGTGGTGGCCGATCACCTTGTCGACCGCGTTGTGCCGGCCGACGTCCTCGCGGAGCGTCTCCAGCTCGCCGTCCGCCGTGAACAGGCCGGCCGCGTGCAGCCCGCCCGTCCGGTCGAACACCCGCTGCGCATCGCGCAGGCGGTCGGGCAGCTGCTGGAGCGCGTCGAACGAGACGACCGGCCCGTCGTCGACCGGGCCCGCGGCCACGCGAACCGCCTCGATCGAGGCTTTGCCGCACACGCCGCACGACGATGTCGCGTAGAAGTTCCGCTGCCACCCGGACCGGGCCGCCGCGCCGGGCGCGAGCCGGACGTCCGCGACGCCGCCGTCGCCCTCGTCCGAGCGGCACTCGGCCACGCCGGCGACGTCCTGCGGCAGGACGATGCCCTCGCCGATCAGGAACCCCACCGCGAGCTCGGTGTCGTGGCCGGGCGTTCGCATCGTGACGGCGACCTGCTCGCCGGCCAGTCGGATCTCGAGCGGCTCCTCGGCGGCGATGAAGTCCGGGCCCTCGTCGACCCGGCCGTCGCGGATGCGCGTGACCCGCCGCCGTTCGGCCGGCCTGCCGCCGACCTGCTCGACCTCGTGTCGCAGGGCCATCTCCCAGCCAGGATACGCCGAGGCCGGACCGCTTCCGCCTGCCTCAGCCCTCGCGGGTGGTGCCCGACTCCTGGACGAACCGCCAGCCGAAGCGGCCCTTGATGCACAGGTGGCCCGACGTGACCGAGCTGTCGAGCGGGGAGGTCACCTTGACGATGCGGTCGTCCTGGACGTGGAGCTCGAGGTTGCACCCGACGCCGCAGTACGGGCAGATCGTCTCCGTGACGTGCTGGTCGTCCTCACGCCACTCGCCGGCCAGGCGGAGCTCGTGCTCGGAGGAGAACATCAGCGCCCCGGTCGGGCACACGCCGATGCAGTTTCCGCAGTACACGCACGCCGAGTCGGGGAGCCCCACGTCGAACTCGGTCGAGATGCGCGCGTCGAACCCGCGCCCCGCCACGGCGATCGCGAACGTGTTCTGCGCGTCCGTCCCGCAGGCCTCGACGCACTTGTAGCAGAGGATGCAGCGCGAGTAGTCGCGGACGTACAGCTCGTTGTCGACCTTGACCGGCTGGGCGACGGTCTCGGCCTCCTCGCCGGTGGGATCGTGGTGGTGGCCGGGCTCCCGCGCGTCTCGGTCGGTCGCCGCCGCGCTCCGCGGCCCGTACCGCTCTGCGTCCGCGCCGTACTCCTCGATCCACCGGCGGACGTCCCCGCCGGCGAGCGACAGGTCGACCGAGGAGCCCAGGAACTCCAGCACCATCCTCCGGCTGTGCTTGACGCGGGCGGAGTCGGTCTTCACGACCATGCCGGGTTCGGCCTGCCGGGCGCACGACGGCACGAGCGCGCGCGACCCCTCCACCTCGACCACGCACACCCGGCACGCGTTCACCGGCGTGAGCGTCTCGAGGAAGCAGAGCGTCGGGGTGTCGAGCCCCTCCGCGCGGCAGGCGTCGAGGATCGTCGAGCCCTCGGGGACCCGGACCGTCCGGCCGTCGACCTCGAGGTCGATCAGCTTCTTCGGCGTGCCGACGAACACGGGCTCGCTCATCGGGCGCCCCCGCCTGGGAACAGGCCGAGCCGGATCGCCGACTGCACGGCGCTCGCGGCGGTCTGGCCGAGGCCGCAGATCGACGCGTCCTTCATCGCGACGGCGACGTCGTCGATGAGCGCGACCTCGGTCGCCGTGGAGCCGAGCGGCGCGCCGGCGTGGAGCCGGTGCAGCGCCTCCTCCTGCCGAACCGTCCCGACCCGGCACGGCACGCACTGCCCGCAGGACTCATCGCGGAAGAACGCCGCGATGCGCAGCACGATGTCGGCCATGTCGACGGTGTCGTCGAAGACGCACACGACGCCCGACCCGAGCGTGTAGCCGCCGGCCCGCGCGTCCTCGAACGTCAGCCGTATGTCGAGGTCGTCCGGCCCGACGAACGACCCGGCCGCGCCGCCGAGGAGCACGGCCTGCAGCTCGCGCCCCCCGCGCACCCCGCCTCCGAGGTCGATCACCTCCCGAAGCGTCGCGCCGAACTCGAGTTCGTAGAGCCCGGGCTCCTCGACGCGGCCGGACAGGCAGAACAGCCGCGTCCCGGTGGATCCCTCCGTCCCGATCTTCGCGAACTCGTCCCCGCCGATCCGCAGCACCTCGAGCACGTTCAGCAGCGTCTCGACGTTGTTGATCCCGGTCGGCTTGCCGAACAGCCCGCGCTCGACGGGGAACGGCGGCTTGTTCCGCGGCTCCGGCCGCTTGCCCTCGATC
>DATLUW010000734.1:0-3641 GCA_035577825.1 Actinomycetota bacterium
CGAGGTCCCCGCCACCAAGTCGGCGTTCACCCCCGTTCCCGAGGAGAAGTAGGCGGCTAAGTCGTTCCCCCCGCTGCCACCGTCGAGTGTGTCGTCGCCGGGGCCCCCCTCCATCCCGTCGATGCCACCGTTGCCGTGCACGGTGTCGTCGCCGGGCCCGCCGAGGACGATGTCGTCGCCCGGGCCTCCGCTCACATGATCGTCGAAGGGCGAGCCGTCGACGGCCTCGATCGAACCGAGCGAATCCGAACCGTCGCCGGTCGCGGTCCCGACGCCGAGGTCGACCTGGACGGGCCCGGGAGCCGAGACGTACGACGCGACGTCGAGGTCCGACCCGCCGGTCATCGTGTCGTCGCCCGGTCCTCCGTCGAGAACGTTGATCGGCCCCCCGCCGCCGTCGAGGCTGTCGTCACCGCCGTCGCCGAGCAGCACGTCCTCCTGGTCTCCGCCGGTCAACCGGTCGGCTCCGTTGCCCCCGACCGCGTAGTTCGCGTCCGAGCCGCCACCAGTCGTGATGACGTCTGCTCCCTCGCCCCCGGCCAGCACGTCGTCCGCCGGACCGCCGACGAGCGTGTCGTCACCCGGCCCACCGTCGAGGAAGCTCCCGGCGGGTGAGGCCGTCAGCACGTCGGCGAACGCCGAGCCCGTGCCCTCCTCGATGCCGGACAGCGAGTCCGATCCCGCACCTCCCGACGCCGTTCCGGTCCCGAGATCGACCTGCACCGACCCGGGAGCGTGGGCGTATGTGACCAGGTCGAGTCCCGTCGCGCCCGAGATTCGGTCGGCTCCGGGGCCCCCCTCGAGGACGTCGGCGCCGGATCCCCCGGCAACGGTGTCGTTTCCCTTGCCACCGGCGATCTGGTCGTCTCCGCCGGCGCCGTTCAGAACGTCGTCGCCGTCCTGGCCCCCCAGCTGGTCGGCGTCAAGTCCCCCGTTCAGGGCATCCCCGCCGGTTCCGCCGGACAGCAGGTCCTGGCCGGCCTCGCCGAGCATCCGGTCGTTACCGGGCCCGCCGTCCACCGAGTCGTCGCCGGAGCCCGCGCAGATCGCGTCGTCGCCGCCGAGGCCCTTGATGCGGTCGTCGCCGCCGCCCCCCACGATGACGTCGGGTCCCGGGGTCCCGACCAGGGTCTCCGACGCATTCGTCCCGACGATCTTCGCGGGCTTGCCGAAACACATCACCGCACGCTGCGTCCCTGACGGCCACGTCGACCCGGTCAGCGTGAGCACCGCGACCGCGACGGCGATACGAGCAAGCGGCCGGAGTCGTACGAGCCGTTCCACCGCGAGCGAATCCGAGCCTCCCGCCAAGGCACCCCCCCTCGCCGGACGCGGGCAGCCGCAGAGTAGAGATCGCCCGCGAACGTGTCAACGGCGATGCGGCGGCAGGCCGAGCCGCGACAGACCCTCACGGTCGATTCGGGAACCGCGGCGGAGTCAGGGGCAGGGGTGTTTTCAGGGGACGCTCACGACCTCCCAGCGCGGAACGCGCCGCTCGGGCTCTCGAGTCTGCATGCGAAGCAGGTGGGCATCCTGGTGAAGATGTGCTCGAGGTGCGGGACGTTCAACATCACCCGGCAAGACGCTCTCCGCGAGCCAGGGTCGGACTGCCCGCCCCCGCGAGGAGCTGGCGGTTCGCCTCACGGCGTGAACCCGCCCGGGGCCGGCGGCGGCGTCAGCGACGGCGGCGGCGTCAGGGACGGCGGCGGAAGCACGCTGGAGGCGGCCGGCGGCGCCCCCTTCGTGTCGCCGGGCGGCTCGGTCGGCTGCAGCTCGCGCACGTAGCGGAGGCTCCGGGTCACGGATGCCGTGACCCATGCGCCCTCCGGCACCCGGACGTAGATCTCGCGGCGAACGCGCCACGCCCGGATGCGGTCGGTCGAGTCGTCGTCGACCGCCATGTACCACTGCGGCTTGTCGTCGCTCCCGTACCGCCGCGCCCGCAGGAGCATCCCCGTGACCTGCCGCTTCGCGAACAGGTCGATGGCCCCCCGCACGAACTGCACGAACGCGACGAACGCCACCACGATCCCGATCCCGATCGCCGCCAGCTCGCCGATCGTCAGGCTGTCGGCGTGGTCGGCGAGCTCGCCGTTGGCGAGACGCTCGAGCCCTCCCGCCAGGTAGAACAACCCGACGGCTGCCGCCCCCGCCAGGAGCGAGAGCGCCACGATCCCGTCCGGGCGCCGGCCCCATCCCGGCGAGGCCACGTTTCCGGGGTACACGACCTTCACCTGGCGCCACCGACCGCCGACCGGGCTCCACGCGCGATGGTCGCTCTCGGCGCCCATCGAGATCGGGCGCGCGGCTCCCGCCGCCTGCCCCAGCGCCGCTCCGTACCCGAGGTACCGCTCCCACGTGATGACCGCGGTCGGCGGCAGCGTGTCGAATACGGTGTCCTGCCGCAGGTGCTCACGCACCCCGAGCCACCGCGCGGCCACCTCGACCCCCGCCGGCGTCGAGCGCTGCCGCCCGCTCCCCCACAGCGCCCCGGCCAGCGCCGCGGCGAACACGGCGAAGTAGATCGCCCCGTACACCGGCACCGCGATGCCGAACAGGATCGCCGGCACGAACGCTGCGAACGTGACCACCGACTTGCTGGCCGCGTTCCACATGTCCTCGGACAGCCCGGCGTCCTTCGCGTCGCGGACGACCTCCTTGCGGAACCCCTTCCACCACCGGTCGGCCTGGTCGGTCGGGCCGGTCGTGAGCGCCTGGGTCGGGACGACGCCGTGCGCGGCCTTCGACCGCAGGAGCGTCATCACCCGCCGTTCGAACGGGCGGAGCTCGGGATCGTCCTGCTTTCGGATCCGGCACTCGAACTGCCCCGGCTGGACCTGCTGGAACTCGACGTACCCGCGCGCTGCGAGGTCGAGCAGCGTGCCGGGCACCGCCTCCTGCGTGGGCTTCCAGTTGTTCACGAGCATGTTCGCGATGGCGGGGAGCTCGGGGCCGAGGTCCATCGTGGCGGGCGCGGGGTCGGGTTCGTCCGATCGGCGGAACACCCGCACGACGAGGACGACCAGCAGCCACGCGACGCCGCCGACGAATCCCGCGACCAGCAGGGCCGCGCTGACGACGTGCAGCTCCGGGTGGTCGGACGAGCTCGAAGCGAACCAGGCGGCGAGTGACATCACCGCGAATGCTCGCCCGGCCGGGGCCACAACGCAACGCATGTCCGGGTGCCCGAGCCGGCGTGATTCCTTCCGTCGGGCGTGCGGGGCGGCATACACTCGCGGCTCCGCGCACCCTCTCGGGGAGGTTCGACCGATGAACGACGAGCGGCACGAGCACGACCACGAGCACGAGGACGAGGTCCACACCCGCGAGCACCACCTGATGGCCGAGGGGGCCGAGCAGGAGCTCCACACGGAACCGGTCGCCGAGGAGGTGATCCGTGTCCCCGGCGAGGGCCTCGAGCAGCGACCCCAGCCCCAGAAGCGCGTGATCATCATCGGCGGCGGGATCGCCGGGCTGGTGGCGGCGTTCGAGCTCGCGCGGCAGGGGCACGAGCCGCTCGTGCTCGAGGCCCAGCACCGCGTCGGCGGCCGCGTCTACACCCTGCGCGACTGGGCGCCCGGCCTGTACATCGAGGCCGGCGCGATGCGGATCCCCCGCGTCCACGACCTCACGCTCGAGTA
>DATLUW010000735.1:0-5440 GCA_035577825.1 Actinomycetota bacterium
CGCCGGTGAACCGGGCCATGACCTCGCCCAGGAACAGGTCGGTGGTCGAGTCGTCCGCCGCGGCGTTGGGGTCCTGGACCACCGAGGTCGTCGCGACACCCTCGTCCTCGATCGCCGGCGTGAGCGGCGAGGCGCCGCCGATCTCGTACTCGCCGTGTCGCTGCATGAGCGAGAACCACTCGCCGGTGGACGAGTCGAACACGTCCCACCGCAGCCCCTGGAGCAGGTCCTCCGCCCGGAACGGCACCGCGGACGGCGTGCCGAGGGCGGTGTTGAGCCCCTTGACCGCCCCGAACAGCTGGTGCTGGTGGATCGCGTTGTCGCTCCGGAACAGCCCGAGCCCTCCCGATCGGAGCGCCGGGAGCCCCTCCCGGTCCGGCGTGTCGGGCGCGTGCCGCTGGGTGAGGTTCGCGCTCCGGAGGTTGTCGGCGAAGTTCCTGATCCGGATCGCCGCGCCGTCGGGATCGACCTCGACCAGATGGTACTCGGGGTCGCCGAGCCGGAGCAGCCCCTTGTCGACGTCGGCCTCGCCGCCGGACCGTGGTTGCGGCTCGAACCGGTGCGCCGGCGGCATCAGGATCGCGGCGGTGTCGGGCATCTCGTTCGTCCCCGTCGGCGGCGGCCGCAGCTGGAGGTGCACCGTGGTCGGCGTGGGCGCGCCCGCCGGGACCGGCACCACGAGATCGAGCGCCAGGCCGAGCATCCGCAGCAGGCGCTGGAACCCGTTCAGCCCGCCGATGGCCTGGTGGAAGTCGACGAGCTCGACCGTCGCCTTCAGCAGGTTGTGCGGGACCTTGTTCCAGTAGACCTTGTGGAACATCTTCGCCTGCAGGAAGTTCAGCTGGTCGGTGGCGAGCGCGCCGAGGGCCTTCGAGTCGTCGAGAGCGTTCTCGATCCCCTCGATCGCCAGGTCCTCGGTGCGGCGGGACTGGAACGTGAGCCCGTTGAATCGCTGCAGCAGGTCGGTCACCGAGGGGAGCTCCGTCGGGCTCGCGACCGCGATGTCCGTGTAGTTGTCCTGGATGAACTCGAGGATCGGCTCGAGGGGGATCGAGCGGATGCGCCGGTCGTCGAGGCCCTTGAACCGGTCGTCGAAGTCGTAGGGACGAACCGGCGAGGTGGGCCGGAACAGCTTGGTCCACACCGCCGAGTCGGGGGCGTCCGACGCGGGGTCCGGCGTCGCGGCCTGGGTCGACGACCCGATCACCACGAAGAGGGTGATCCCGGAGAGCGTCGCCGGCCAGTCGACCCACTCCGGCCAGTTGCTGAGGTCCGCGATCGCGACGGAGGAGCTCATCAACCGCGGCGACACGTACGCGGTGACCCGGAGATCGCCGCCGGCCGTCGTCCCGTTGGGGATGGCGGTCCAGATCGCCCGCTGGCTGAAGCTCATCGCCCTCCCATTCAGAACGCCGCCGGCGCGTACGAGGCCGCGTACGCCGCCCAGTCCGAGGACGACATGAGGTCCTCGAACGAGATGTGGTTGTCGTTGCCCGCGTCGCCGGCCGCCACGGCCGCGGCTTGACCGGGCGGCGGCAGCGCGCCGCCGCTCGAGCCGCCGCCGGCGAACTGCTTCTCGATCGGCCCGACCGTCACGCTCGCCGAGAAGCAGAGGACGTCGACCTCGACCGTGAGCTGGGCCTGCCCGTAGACCGACTTCGACTGGCCGTCGTCGACGTAGGTGAGCTTCAGCTCGAACAGCAGGTGGGCCGAGATCAGGCCCAGGACGTCGAGGTTCCCCTCGAGGTTGACGAAGCCGGCGAGCGTCGTCTTCTGCAGGCCGTTGTTCTGTTCCTCGATGTTGATGTAGACGCCGGCCATCACGCTGACCCCGCCGGACGCCACCCCAAGGTCGATCGCGATCTTGGCCCCGAACTCCAGGACGAGCGTGAGCGACTCGAACCCGTCGAGCCCCAGCCCGACCTCCACCGAGCCGCCCCCGCCGAAGCAGGACACGGTGATCAGGAACGGCTCCTCCTCCGAGGCGAAGTTGAACCGGATCCGCGCGGCCCCCGCGACGAACGGGATGTTGAGCGACGCGCCGAACGACAGGCCCTCGAGGTTGAACACCCCGACCTGGATCGCAGGCAGGCCGACGCTCACCGACGCCGTGATCCCGCTCGCGTCGACCTCGATCGACGGGCCGCCGCCGCCGCTGTCTGGCTCGTCGGCCGTCCCGGCCTTCGGTCGCGCCCGGGCGTGCCGGGGCGGGGCCAGCCCGCCGCTCCCGAGCCCGACGGATTGCAGGAATTCCTGCAGCTTCGAGACGAACTCCAGGACCCCGACGAACTGCATGTCGGTGACCGCAGGGTCGACGTCGGGCTTCTCGCCGGACTTCGACGTGAACGACAGGTGGTCGAACGTGACGATGATCGCCTCGAACACGTCCCCGATCAGGGCGACCTGGAAGTCCTCGATCGTCCCCTCGATCGCGAACGTCGACTCGCCGGGCGAGCCGTTCGGATCGAGCATCGTCGTGATCTCGGCCTTGAGCGAGATCGCGCAGTCGCCACCCGGCCGGAAGATGTCCAGCGGGTCGCCCTGAGGATCCGGGTTCCACTCGAGCGACGTGACGATCTTGTCCGGGAACGGCGTCGAGAGCGTCTTCGGGACCTTGTCGAGGTTCGAGAACCCCGAGACCGCCCCGATGATGTCCCACAGGTCGATGCCGCCAAGGATCTTCGGGAGCGTCCCGGGCGTCCCGAAGAAGTCCTGCGGGTCGAAGTCCGTCGGCACGCCGTTCTGGAGGTCGCCCCCCATCGGCCCCAGGTCGGCCGACAGCCCCGTGATCGCCATCGACGGCGTGATCGCACCGCCCGAGCGGTCGGCGTTCAGGATCAGGTCGAGCGGCTCGACGGTCGGGTCGTCGTCGAACATCTCGCTCTCGGCGATGAGCGACGCGAACACCTTGGCGGCGTTCGCCTGCGCTTTCAGGTACGTGGAGTGGTACGCGATCGTCGGCTGCTTGGCGAGCGCGCCGCCGGCGATCTGCTCGGCGGCCTGCAACCGGACCTTCGAGGCCACCATGCGCGGGAAGAACCGCGGCTGGCCCGACGGGATCGGGTCGCCCTGCTGGGCGGCGACGCCGCCGAACGTCATGTCCTGCGCCTCGTGCGCGGTGTCGCTCGCGTTCCCGCCGGTGAACTTGGCGTAGGCCACCTTCTGGCCGTTCAGCTGGAAGGTGTGCCGGGAGGCCGGGGTCGCCGTCTCGTGCTGCTGGGCGATGCGCTCGATGTCGGATTTCTTGCTGACATCGAGGGAGAGCGTGGTGGAGACGAAGATCAGCGGCGTCGCGAAGTCGATCTCCTGGCCGTCCCGGTCGATCGCCTCGATCTGGAAGTTGAAGTCGGTCGGAGTGCCGTTCCCGGCGGGGATCATCGGCCAGAACGCGTCCGGCCCGTACGGCTGGTTGTTCGACTTCAGCACCCGCGTCTCGGGGATCGAGTTCGGGCCGTCGAAAGGCTCGAGGTTCGGCGTGACGAGGGTCTTGATCGTCACCTTCGTGAACGGGAGGTCGCGGGCGCCGAACGGCTGCGCGGAGTTCATCGGGTAGGTCTTGACCCGCTCCTTCGGCACAAGGAATGAGTGCTGGCGAAGGTACGCGCCGACCTGGCCGTTGGACGGGCCGGACTGTGCCGCCTGAAGCTTCCGCTCGGTCACCGTGATCACGACCGCCTGGTGTCCGAAGGGGAACAGGTGCCCGGCGTGGATGACCCGCACGAAGTTGTCGCGGCCGATCGCCGCACGGTGGTCCCACTCGAGGAGGTCGCTGATCCACTGGAACCCGAACGGGTTCGTCTGCACGATCGGCCACGTCCCCACCGAGTCGATCCACGCGCCGAGCGCGGAGAGCGCGAACCGCTCGGCCTGGACCGGCTTGGGGACGTACTTCGTCGACGTTCCCTGCAGGAACAGCGAGCGGTCGGACGTCAGCCGCACGATCTGCCAGCGGTCGTTCGGCTTGAGTGTCGTCCGCTCGGGGGGGTTCGGTCCCAGGTCGTTGGAGCTCGGCTTCTGGTTCGGGTTGAACCCGGGCGTCCACACGGCCCGGAGCGGCCCGCCCTCCGTCGTTCGCGACTGCGGCTTGGTGACGTGCGTCGCGAACCGCGTGTGCCACAGCTCGGTCCGGCTGCCGCCGTCCGCGGGGTCCACGTGCGTCACCGGCACGAGCGAGTGCAGCCACCGCTGGGACTCGCCCGGCGACAGGTACAGCCGCCATGGGAACTCCAGGGAGGTCTGCGTAGCGCCCGGCTGCATGATCCCGGAACCCTGGGGCGGCGGGGACTGCGCGGCCGGCACGAGGTTCGGCGTCCACGCGGCCCACGCGAGCAGGGTCTCCAGGTCGAACGGGATGACCTGGGTCGAGTCCGGCACCAGGAACCCAAGCCTGCTCGCTCCGGCCAGCGCGGACGGCACGGGCGGCGAGGTGAGCTGTTCGTTCCCGGGGTCGTTGGGGTCCGGAGGGTCGTTCACCTCGAAGAACGCGTGCTCGGCGAGGTGCTGCGGATCGAAGTGCACGATCACGAATGCCGGTCGGGTGGGGACGATCCGCGTGAGGCGGGCGGTGTGCACGTCGCCGGGTCCAGCCTGACCGCGCCGCAGCAGCTTGAGGTTCAGGAACTCGAACGACATCGCGAGCATGTCCCGCGCCCGGACGACGTCCACGACGAGGCCGCTCGAACCGGCCCTGCCGAACTGCGTGTCCGCAGCGGCGAGTCCCCTCGCAGGCCTGACGCCGGCCGCGGCAGCGGCCACGCCCGTGTATTTGAGGAATGTGCGGCGGGTGATCAGGTCGCGCGCGTCATCCCCGGAAGGAGCAGGCCCCCTCTCCTCCCCCTCCGGCGGCATTGCACGGCCGTCGGACGGTGCCCTGCGCACGGGCGTGCTCTCCCTGGGATTGCTGGCCCGAAGACTGCTCCCGTGCCGGTTGGGCTGTCAAGCCAAGCAAACGGCCTTGGCGCCACGCCCCTGACGCCGGAAGATGTGCGGACCATGCCTCGCGACGACACGTACTCGAACAGGCCGTTGCTCGACAAGCTCGGCGTGAAGGAACGGATGCGGATCGCCGTGCTCGGCCTCGACGACCCGGCGTTCGTCGAGCTGCTCGCCACGCGGACCGGCGACGTCTACGTCGGACGGCGGCGGGTCGGCCTCGATCAGATCTACATCCGGTTCGACCGTCGCGAGGACCTGCGAAAGATTCGAACGCAGAAGGACTTCATCGAGAAGAACGGCTCGGTCTGGGCCCTGTGGCCGAAGGGTTCGAAGGCGATCAACGACAACGACGTCCGGAATGCCGGGCTCGACTCCGGGCTGGTCGACGTGAAGGTGGTGAGCTTCTCGCCGGAGCTCTCCGCGATCAAGTTCGTCTACCGCTTGAAGGACCGCTAGCTGGCGCAGGCCCGGCACCAGCCGAACCCACGACCGATCAGTCCTCGAA
>DATLUW010000736.1:0-12111 GCA_035577825.1 Actinomycetota bacterium
TGGACCTGATCTTCGGTGCGAACGGCGAATCGCTCTCGTCGTGGCGCCGCACGCTGGAGGAGACCATCGAGCTGCAGCCCGAGCACGTCTCCGCGTACGCGCTGACGATCGAACCCGCCACGCCGCTCGGCCGCGCGGTGCAGGACGGCCGCACTCCCGCGCCCGACGGCGACGTCCAGGCCGACATGTTCGAGCTCGCCTGCGACCTGCTCGGCGAGGCCGGCTACCAGCACTACGAGGTCTCGAACTGGGCGTTCCCCGGCCGCGAGTGCCGCCACAATCTCGGCTACTGGGAGCGCCGTCCGTACCTCGGCCTCGGCGCCGGCGCGCATTCCTGGCGCGACGGCCGCCGCTGGTGGAACGTCCGCCCGCCCGAGCAGTACCTCCAGACCGTCGAGTCGGGCGAGCGCCCGATCGGCGGCGACGAATTCCTCGACGCCGACGCCCTCCGCCTCGAGTCGGTGTTCCTCGGCCTCCGGACCAGCGCCGGCGTGAGCGCCTCCGACGTCGACGCCCACCGAGCGGAACCGTTCCTCGACGAGGGCCTGCTGGAGCAACACGACGGCCGTCTCGTCCTCACCGAACGCGGCCTGTTCCTCGCGAACGACGTCGTCCTCGCGCTCACCGATTGACGCCTGGGCGAGGGGCGCTCAGGTCAGGGGTTCGTGTTCGATCCGATCGACCCGGCCATCGATGGTGACCACGACCACCTCGTCGTCGACGCGGAGATCGTCCGGAATCTCGGCGTCCATTCCGTAACGGAAGCAGGTCCGTGCCTCGCTCGGAGGATCGACGCAGACCACCGTGTCGGTCAGGACCGCCAGCCTCGCGCCGTCGAACGCCAGGGACTCGGTGGTGTCAACCCGGGTGGGCAAACCCGGCTCCTAGCACTCTCGGTTGGTGAGTGCTAGAACGTGCTACAACAGTGGGCGAGATGGCAGGCACGGAACGAGGCGAGCTCGGGCCCCGGAAGCAGGCGGTGCTTCGCGCCGTCGTCGAGGAGTACGTCCGCACCGGCGAGCCCGTCGGCAGCGAGACGGTCAGCGAACGCGGCAACCTCGGCGTCTCGTCGGCCACCATCCGCAACGAGATGGCTGCGCTCGAGGAGCTCGGGTATCTCAGCCACCCGCATACGAGCGCCGGCCGGGCGCCCACCGACATGGGCTACCGGAACTACGTCGACATGCTCCCGCCCGGCCGCCTCCGCGAAGCCCAGCGGCGGGCCATCGCCGATTTCTTCCGCCAGACCGCGGTGGACATGGAGGAGGTGCTGGTGGGCGCGACCCGTCTGCTGTCGACGCTCACCCAGTACGCCGGCCTCGCCGCCCCGCGTTCGCCCACAGAGGACCGCATCGCCCGCGCGGAGCTCATCGAGATCGGGCCCTCGCTCATGATCCTGCTGGTGGGCGAGCACGGCCGCGTGTACAAGGCCTTCGCCGACCGGCCCGGCGACGCGACCGCCGACGCCGCCCGCGACGCCTCGTCCCGCGTCGCGAGCCTCACCGGCCTCTCGCTCACCGAGGCCGCCGAGCGGGCCCGCGCCATGCGGATGGACGCCGCGCCCGACCAGCGCGACCTGATGGGCCTTGTCGCGCAGGCCCTCGACGGCGTTCGTCTTCGTTCGGAGGAGGAACACGTTCTCGTCGGCGGCGTCGGCAACCTCGCCGCGGAGGTCGTGACCTGGCGGCTCGACACGGTGCGACGTCTGCTCGAGGCCATCGAACGCGAATCCGAGATGCTGACCCTGCTGAAGCGAGCCTCCGCGGCCGACGACCTGTCGGTCACGATCGGCGGCGAGCACCCCTCGACGGGCGAGTGGGACGCCGCGATCGTCGCTGCGCCGTACCGGGCCGGCGAGACGCCGGTGGGTTCGATCGGGATCGTCGGGCCCACGCGGATGGACTACCTGACCGCGATGACCACCGTCCGTGCGGTCGCCCGGCGTCTGTCCGAGCTGGCGACCCAGCTGGACCCGCCGCAGTGACCCGCAGCACGCGCGAGGACTCGTCCCGTGGCTGACGTCCAGGACCTGTACGAGTTGCTCGGCGTCGACCACGACGCGACGCCCGACGACATCCGCCGGGCGTACCGGCAGCTGGCCCGGGAGCTGCACCCGGACGTGAATCCCGAGCCCGGCGCCGAGGAGCGGTTCAAGCAGGTGAGCGCCGCCTACGAGGTGCTGTCCGACCCGCAGAAGCGCCAGCAGTACGACACGTTCGGCAACCAGTCGATCCCCGACATGTTCCCGTTCGGCGACATCTTCGACGTGTTCTTCGGCGGCGGCCGGGGCCGGCAGCGCCGCGGCCCGCGCGGCCGGGCGCGCGCCGGCGAGGACGCGTTCGCCGAGATCTCGCTGACGCTCGAGGAGGCCGCGTTCGGGACGCAGCGGGAGGTGACGATCGAATCGCTCGAGCCGTGCCAGCGCTGCTCGGGTTCGGGGGCCGAACCCGGCACGGCGCCGCAGCGGTGCTCGCGGTGCGGCGGTTCGGGGGAGCTGCAGGAGGTTCAGCGCAGCATCTTCGGCACGATCATGACGACGCGGCCCTGCCCGACGTGCGAGGGGTCCGGCGAAGTCGTGGCCTCGCCGTGCGCCGAGTGCCGCGGCGAGGGCCGGGTCCGGCGGCGGCAGGTCGTGACGGCCGACGTCCCCGCGGGCGTCGCCGACGGCATGCAGCTCCGGATCGAGGGCGTCGGGAACGCCGGCCGCGCGGGGGGCCCGCCCGGCGACCTGTACCTCCAGACGAACGTCCGCCCCCACCCGAGCTTCGAGCGCCGCGGCATCGACCTCCACGCGATCCTCGACGTCCCGCTCACCCAGGCCGTCCTGGGCGCCGAGGTGGAGGTCCACACGCTCGACGGCGTGGAGCGGGTCAAGCTCGCCGCGGGAACCCAGCCCGGCACCGTGATCCGCCTCAAGGGGCAGGGCGTCCCGAACCTCGGCCGCCGCGGCCGGGGCGATCTGTTCCTGACGGTGCAGGTCGTCGTCCCCGACCACCTCAAGCGCGACGAACGCCAGCTCGTCGAACGCCTGGCCGAGTCCCGCGGGGAGGCGCCGCGGAAGGGCGAGGTCCCCGAGGGCCGCCTGCGGAGGCCGGCGCAGTGAACGTGGAATCGCGCGCACCGCGCGGGCGTTGGAACCGCCCATGAGCGAGGAGGGCTGCATCTTCTGCCGGATCGCCGCGGGCGAGGCCGAGGCCGACATCGTGCACGCGACCGACCATGTGGTCGCGTTCCGCGACATCAACCCCAAGGCGCCGGTCCACGTGCTGCTGATCTCCCGCGAGCACATCCCGTCGGTGCGGTTCATCGGCGAGCACCACGCGGGGATGCTGGCGGACCTCATGGTCTCGGCCGCGCACGTGGCCCGCGCGGAGGGTCTCGCGGACCGCGGCTGGCGGCTCGTGACGAACGTCGGCGCGGACGGGGGCCAGACGGTTCCCCACCTGCACTTCCACCTGCTCGGCGGCCGACGGATGGGGTGGCCGCCCGGGTGAGCCGGCGCCGGGACGACGAGCAGAGCGACCGATCGAACGCGGGACGTGTCCGCTCGCCGCGCTATCATTCCGGGACACCGGGGTCGCGCGGGCGCGACCCCGTTTCGCACATCGAGAAGGAGCGGGGCGAAGTCCCCGAACGCACGACTTGGCGAAAGCCACCACGCAGGTCAAGATCCTCGTCCCCGGCGGCCAGCCGATGGTCGCCCTCCTCGGGCTCCGCGACGAGTTCCTGAAGCTCGTCGAGGCCGCGTTCGAGTCCCGCATCGTCGTCCGCGGCAACGAGATCACCATCACCGGCAGCGAGGGCGAGGCCGAGAAGGTCGGCATGCTGTTCGAGGAGCTGCTGGCCCTGCTCGAACGCGGCCACGTCCTGACCGCGCCGACGATCACGCAGACCATCGATCTGGTGAAGGGCGACGACGTCCGGCCGACCGAGGTGCTCGGCGACCGCGTGCTCACGAGCCGGGGGCGTTCGATCGGGCCGAAGACGCTCGGGCAGAAGAAGTACGTGGACGCGCTCCGCCGCTCCACGGTGACGTTCGCCATCGGGCCGGCGGGGACCGGCAAGACGTACCTGGCCGTGGCGACCGCGGTGAAGGCGCTGCAGGACTCCGAGGTGCGCCGCATCATCCTCACCCGGCCGGCGGTCGAGGCGGGGGAGCGGCTCGGGTTCCTGCCCGGAACCCTCTACGAGAAGATTGACCCGTACATGAAGCCGCTGTACGACGCCCTCTACGAAATGATGGACGCCGACGCCCTCCAGCGCCTCATGGAACGCGGAACCATCGAAGTCGCGCCCCTGGCATTCATGCGGGGGAGGGCCCAGGCGGTGGGGAGCCCGGTGCTCACGCCGACCGGCTTCCGGCCCATCGGTTCGCTGCAGATCGGCGACCTGGTCGTCGGCTCGAACGGGTTTCCGACGCCCGTCATCGGCGTCTACCCGCAGGGAACGGAGCGGGTGTTCCGGCTCACTGCGCAGGACGGCGCCTCGACGCTGTGTTCGGCCGAGCATCTGTGGGCAGTCACAACCGCGTCCGACCGGCGTCGGAACATGCCACCCCGCGTGCTGGAGACGCAGGAGATGGCCGGGCAACTGCGAGCGGCGCGCGCCCACCGATTCGAGCTCCCGCTCCTGACGCGGCCGGTGGAATTCTGGCCGCGTGAAGTCCCCATGGACCCGTACGCGCTCGGGCTTCTGCTCGGCGACGGCTGCCTGACGACGTCGACAACCCCATCGTTCACGACTCGTGATCCCGAGCTTGTCGACGCACTCGAGGCTCGGCTCGATGCGATCGAGCTCGTCCGAAAGAGCGAAGTCGACTACGTGCTCCGACACACCGAAGGACACCGCGGTGGGGTCATCGTCGCCAACCCCGTGACGGCGACGTTGCGGGAGCTGGGGCTGGCGGGGACGGGATCGAACACGAAATTCATCCCGCGGGACTACCTGTGGAACTCGACCGAGGTTCGCCGGGCTGTGCTGCAGGGTCTGCTCGACACGGACGGTGGCCCGGTCACCCAGCGGGGTCGGACGTGCCGGATCCAGTACACGACCACCTCAGCGCAGCTCCGGGACGACGTCGTGTTCCTCGTGCGCTCCCTCGGCGGCGTCGCCTACTGGCGCACGAGGCCGGCGGCGGGGCGGCGACCAGGGCTCGCCCGCGGTCGCGCGGTCTACCACCGCCACGACGCCTTCATCATGGACATTCGTCTGCCGCGGTACGTGACGCCCTTCCGGCTTGCTCGAAAGTTGTACCTCTATCGCGAGCACGGCGCAGGTCGGCCCATGCGGTTCGTCCATTCGATCGAACCCGCCGGCGAGACGGAGACCGTGTGCATCCAGGTCGCGGCGGAGGATTCGCTGTACGTCACCGAGGACTTCCTCGTCACGCACAACACGCTGAACGACTCGTTCATCATCCTCGACGAGGGGCAGAACACGTCGCCCGAGCAGATGAAGATGTTCCTGACTCGTCTCGGTTTCGGGTCGAAGGCCGTCATCAACGGGGATGCGACCCAGACCGACCTTCCGGCCGGCCAGCGCAGTGGGCTCGCGGTGATCGAGGAGATCCTCGAGGGCATCCCCGGGATCGAGTTCATCCACATGGGCGCGCGGGACGTGGTGCGGCACAAGATCGTCCAGGACATCGTGGAGGCCTACCGGCGCTTCAGCGAACGCCCGGCCTCCGTCGGCGAGTGACGGCGGCCGTGTCCGACGACGGGGGCAAACCCACCGGCTTCGAATTCGTCGACGGTTCCGCGACGGTGCTCGTCTCGAACCGTCAGGATGGTCCAGTGGACGAGGACGCGCTCGCCGGCCTCGCAGTCACGACCCTCCGCGGTGAGGGCGTGGAGGCGTTCGAGCTGTCGGTGTCGTTCGTCGGCCCCGACGAGATGTCCGCCCTGCACGAGACCTACATGGGCGAACCCGGCCCGACCGACGTGCTGTCATTCCCGCTCGACGATGACGGGGGCGACGACCAGCGGCTGCTCGGCGACGTCGTGATCTGCCCCGCGTACGCCGCGTCGAACAACGACGACCTGGCCGCCGAGCTCCGACTGCTCCTCGTGCACGGCGTGCTCCACCTGCTCGGGCACGACCACGAGGAGGACGCCGAACGGGCAGAGATGTGGTCCCGCCAGGAGCGCTACAGCGGGGTCAGCGTCGACGCGGCCGGCGTCGGCCGGGGAGCGAACGAACGCCCCGAGGTCGTCCGATGACCGGCACCGACGTCATCGAGATCATCGCCATCCTGCTGTGCATCGCCGGCGTCGGGGTGATGGCGGCGAGCGAGGTGGGGATCACCCGCACCACTAAGATCCGCGCCTACCACCTGCTCGAGGAGGGGAAGCGCGGCGCGCCGTCGCTGCTGAAGATCGTCGAGAACCCGCCGCCCTACCTCAACGTCGTCCTGCTGCTCACGCTCGTGTTCACCAATGTCGGGGTCGTCCTTGCGACGCAGCTGGCCACGCGCCATCTCCACTCGGCGGCCGAGCTCATCGCCACGATCGTCATGACCCTGCTGCTGTTCATCTTCGCGGAGGTCACGCCCAAGACGTACGCGATCCAGCACACGGACCGCCTGGCGCTCCGGACGGCACCGCTGATCCTCGGGCTCGGCCGCCTGCTCGGGCCCCTCGCGAAGCTGCTGGTCAAGCTGGCCTATGCGATCACGCCCGGCAGGGGGCTGCCGCAGGGCCCGTACGTCACCGAGCAGGAGATCCGCACGATGGCGGACGTCGCCTCCGACGAGGACCAGATCGAGGAGGAGGAGGCCGACCTCATCCATTCGATCTTCGAGTTCGGCGACACGATCGTGCGGGAGGTCATGGTGCCGAGGCCGGACATCGTCGCGGTGGACGTGAGCAAGTCGCTCCGCGACGTGCAGGACATGGTGGTCCGGTGGGGGTACTCGCGGCTGCCCGTGATCCGAGGCGACCTCGACGACATCGTCGGGTTCGTCTACGCGAAGGACGTCCTCAAGGCGATCTACCAAGGCAAGAACGACATGCCGCTCGAGCAGATCACGCGGCCGGCGCACTTCGTCCCCGAGGTGAAGAAGGTGGCCGAGCTGCTGCGGGAGATGCAGCAGCAGAAGTTCCACATCGCGATGGTCTCGGACGAGCACGGCTCCGTGACCGGGCTCGTCTCGCTGGAGGACCTGCTCGAGGAGCTCGTCGGGGAGATCACCGACGAATACGACGTCGAGGAGGCGCAGGTCGAGGCCCGCGAGGACGGCTCGTACCTGGTCGACGGGCGGACGCCGATCGACGAGGTCAACGAGGTGCTCGACAAGCAGCTCCCCGACGACGAATGGGACACGGTGGGCGGCCTGATCATGAACCTCCTCGGCGCCATTCCCCTCGAGGGCGAAGAGGTCCGCTACGACGATCTGATCTTCCGGACCGAGAAGCTTCAGGGCCGGCGCATCGCGAAGGTGATCATCCGCCCCGTCGAGCCGGAACCGTCGTCCCGCGACGCCGAGGCCGAGCCGGAGCCGCACGCGCGGGAGGGGACGGGCTGATGGCCGAGGTGACGCCCGAGCAGCTCGACGAGCTCGTCCGCGCGGCGCACGACGCCCGGACGCGGGCGTACGCGCCGTACAGCCGCTTCACGGTCGGGGCCGCGGTGCTGTCCGGCGGGAAGGTCTACTCCGGCTGCAACGTCGAGAACGCCTCGTACGGACTGTCGATCTGCGCCGAGCGCGTGGCCGCCACGACCGCCGTCGCGGCGGGCGAGCGGCGCATCGACGCGGTCGCGGTCGTCGGGTCCGCACACGAGCCGACGCCGCCCTGCGGCGCCTGCCGCCAGTTCCTGAACGAGTTCGGCCCGGCGATGCCGGTCGTCGTGGAGACGCCCGACGGCACGCGCGAGGTGTGGCGCATGGACGAGATCCTGCCGCACGCGTTCGGGCCCGAGTTCCTCGAGGAGTGAGCGAACCCACGCCGGATGGGCCGGCGCCCTTCCGATCGGGGATCGTCGCGGTCGTCGGCCGCCCGAACGTCGGCAAGTCCACCCTGGTGAACGCAATGGTCGGCCAGAAGGTCGCGATCGTGTCGGACAAACCCCAGACCACGCGACGTGGGATCCGCGGCATCCGCACCACCGAGTCGTATCAGGTCGTGTTCACCGACACGCCGGGGTTCCACAAGCCGCGGACGCCGCTCGGCCACCGGCTGAACGAGGCCGTCGAGGCGTCGGTCGCCGGGGTCGACGCCGTGATCCACGTCGTGGACGCGGCGGCCGGCGTGGGGCGCGGCGACGCCTACGTCTTCGAGCACGAGGTGGCAACGGCCCGCGCCGCCCGCCTGTGCGCGGTGAACAAGATCGACCGGGTCGCCCACCACAAGCTGGTGCCGCAGCTCGCGGCCGCGGCGGACCTGGGGGAGTTCGACGAGATCGTGCCCGTGTCGGCGGCCACCGGGTCCGGCGTCGCGCTGCTCGCCGAGCTGGTGGTCGCGCTGCTGCCGGAGGGCCCGCCCCTGTACCCGCCCGACCAGGTCACCGACCAGACCCTGGAGGTTCGGATCGCCGAAATCGTGCGGGAGCGCGCGCTCGAGCTCACGCGGGAGGAGATGCCGCATTCGATCGCGGTCGAGGTCGAGGAGCTCGAGGTTCCCGACGAGGGCACCGTCCGGATCGAGGCGATCGTGCTGGTCGAACGGGAGTCCCAGAAGGGCATCGCGATCGGCAAGGGCGGTTCGATGTTGAAGGCGATCGGGTCGGGCGCCCGCGAGGGGCTCGAGCCGTTGCTCGGCCGGAAGGTGTTCCTGTCGCTCCGCGTGAAGGTGCTGAAGGACTGGCAGCGCGACCCGCGCGCGCTCGATCGCCTCGGGTTCTGACCGGGTCGACGGCCGAGCCACGAGCGACCGCGGCCGGCAATTCCTGAGGATTCCCTGAACTCTGCGGGAACCCCCGCATGCCGACGTCCCGTCGAACCCCACCAGTTCATCCGGCAGGGAAGGGGGCATCTCCCGTGCGGAAACGTCTGCTCGTCGTCTCGGCAACCACCGTCGCGCTCGTGCTGGCGCTCGGTGCCGGACCCGCGTTCGCGTGCGGCGCGCTCGTGTCGCCGAACGGAACCGTCCAGCTGGTCCGGACCACGACGCTCGCGGCCTACCACAACGGCCTCGAGCACTACGTCACCGGGTTCAAGTTCGAGGGCGACGGCGCGAAGTTCGGCTCGATCGTCCCGCTGCCCGCGAACCCGGTCCGCATCGTCCGCGGCGGGGACTGGACGCTCCAGCGCCTCGTCCGCGAGGTCGCCCCGCCGCTGCGGTTCGCGGCGGAGGACCTCGCCGCGGTGCCGGCCGCCGCCGGGGCCGCTCAGGTCATCCAGCAGGTCGACATCGACGCGCTGCACCTCACGGTCGTCAAGGGCGGGGCGTTCGGCGTCGGGAAGTGGGCGACGGACCAGGGCTTCCTGCTGCCCCCCGACGCGCCCTCCGTGCTCGACTTCTACGCCCAGCGCTCGCCGTACTTCATGGCGGTGCAGTTCGACGCCGCGAAGGCCAGGGCGCGCGGCGAGAACCTGGGCGACGCCATCCCGATCCACCTCGTCATGAGGACGAACGAACCCTGGGTGCCGCTCCGCATCCTCGGGCTGGGCGCCGGGCCGAACGTTCGGATCCAGGCGGACGTGTTCCTGCTGACCGACGACGCCCCGAACATGCTCCCCGTTCCGGCAGGGGCGACCGGGACCGGCCCGGCGGCGCCCGGCCTGCGCCAGGCGAGGAGCGAGGCCGCGACGGGTTTGCTGCTGCGTGACTTGCGCAGCGACAAGGGCATGAAGTGGCTCCCCGCGCACGGGATGTGGTTCACCTACCTGAAGGTGAACGCCCGCGCCGGCGACCTCACGTACGACCTCGGCCTGAACGTGAACGGCGGCACGCCGTCGATGGTGGACGCGGGGCTCGCGCCGCCGGCCGCGACCGTGTCCGGCACCCCGGCCATGGTCTGGGCCGTCGTGCTCGGGGTCGCGCTGCTCACGATGCTGGTGATCGTGGCCGCCCGACAGCGGCGCGACGACGCGCGGGTCGCAGTCTGATGTCCCGCCGGGCGGCAGGCAGGGGCCTGGTCGCCGCCGGCACCCTCGTCGTGGTGTTCGCCGTCGGCGCCGGGCCGGCCCTCGCGTGCGGCGGGCTCGTCTCGGCGAACGGCACGATCCAGCTGGTGCGGACCACGACGCTCGCCGCCTACCACGACGGCGTCGAGCACTACGTGACGGGGTTCGCGTTCGAGGGTGACGGGGCGGAGTTCGGCTCGATCGTCCCACTGCCGGCGAACCCCGTTCGCATCGTGCGGGGTGGCGACTGGACGCTCCAGCGCCTCGAGATCGAGGTGCAGCCGCCGGCACCCGTCACCGGGATGAGCGGGGCCGTCGGCACCAGCGGGCCCGAGGACGCGGTGGTGATCCAGGAGAAGGACATCGACTCGCTGCACCTCACGGTCGTGAAGGGCGGGGCGTTCGGCGTCGGGAAGTGGGCGACCGACCACGGGTTCCTGCTCCCCCCGGACGCGCCCGCGGTGCTCGACTTCTACGCACAGCGCTCGCCGTACTTCATGGCGGTGCAGTTCGACGCGGCGAAGGCCGCGGCCCGCGGCGAGTCGCTCGGCGACGCCATCCCCATCCACCTGGTGATGCGGACGAAGGAGCCGTGGGTTCCGCTCCGCATCCTCGGGTTGGGCGCCGGGCCGAACGCGCCGATCCAGGCTGACGTGTTCCTGCTGACCGATCGGCCCCCGAACATGCTCCCGGTGCCGGCCGGGGCAACCGGGTTCGGTCCCTCCGCGACCGGCCTGCGCCAGGAGCGGAGCGAGACGGCGTCGTCGTTCCTGCTGCGGGACCTGCGGAGCGACCGGGGCATGAAGTGGCTTCCGGAGCACGGGATGTGGCTGACGTTCCTCTCGCTCGACGCGAAGGCCGGCCAGCTCGGGTACGACCTCGCGCTGAACGTGAACGGCGGCGCGCCGTCGCGGGTGGACGCGGGGCTCCCGCCCGGGACGGGATCGGGATCCGGCCCGGGGACGCCGGCATCGGCGTGGGTGGTCCTGCTCGGCACGGCGCTGCTGCTGTTGATGATCGTCGTCGCGGCACTGCAGCGCCGGGCCGGGGCGGGGGGGATGCCGGCATGACGTCGGCACGTGGGCACGGGGTCGGCGGCTGCGGCACGGACCGTGGGCGCCGCCGCCGTCGGCTCGTGCCGCTGGCCGCCGTGGCACTGCTGGCTGTGGCCGGCGCGGCCTGCGGCAGGGCGAACGCAGAGGGCCGTTCGCACCTCACGGTCGAGGTCACGATCCACCACTCGACGTTCGCCCCGCCGGCGTTCACCTTCGATAAGGGGACGACGGTGACGTTCGTGATCCGGAACACCGACCCCATCGAGCACGAGTTCATCGTTGGCGACCAGGCGGTGCAGTACTACATCGAGCACACCGAGCACCCGACGCACGACGGCTCGGTCCCCGGGCAGATCTCCGTGCCGCCGGGAGCGACCCGCGAGACGACCTACACGTTCACCGACGTGACCCAACGGCCCTCCGACATGGGGTTCGCCTGTCACCTCCCCGGGCACTTCAAGTACGGGATGCACGGGCCGATCACGGTCACCGCGTAGCCACTGGCCGCCGGCCGTCCTTATGCGGGGGCTCGGCCGGCGGCCGCTACGCCCGCTCCGGCGTTCCCGCGTCGGCTACGCCGCCAGGACGTGGATCTGCCCGGTCATCCCCTTGTTTCGGTGGAACCGGCAGTAGAACGTGTAGGTACCGGGCGGCACGCCGGCCGCCATCAGCTGGCCCTGCCCAACGGTCTTCCCCGGCCCGACGTCCACCGAGAACTTCGTTCCCGGAATCGTGAAGTTGTGCTCCACGGATCCCCCGTTGTGCAGGTGGAACGGGACTGTTCCGCTCACGACGAGGCATGTCGGCACGAACTTGAAGTCCTTCATCGCGAGCGAGAACGGCCGCTCGGTGCGGTCCGCGCAGGGCTTCGGCGAGGAGACCGCGGGCTGGGGGGTCGTCGGCGACGGCGAGACGCCGCTCGGGTCGCCGCCCGACGCGCCCGGGCCCGTGCCGGGCGAGCCAGAGCAGGCGCTCAGGAGCACGAGGACGGCG
>DATLUW010000737.1:0-13168 GCA_035577825.1 Actinomycetota bacterium
CTTCCGTCGGGCGTGCGGGGCGGCATACACTCGCGGCTCCGCGCACCCTCTCGGGGAGGTTCGACCGATGAACGACGAGCGGCACGAGCACGACCACCAGCACGAGGACGAGGTCCACACCCGCGAGCACCACCTGATGGCCGAGGGAGCCGAGCAGGAGCTCCACACGGAACCGGTCGCCGAGGAGGTGATCCGTGTCCCCGGCGAGGGCCTCGAGCAGCGACCCCAGCCCCAGAAACGCGTGATCATCATCGGCGGCGGCATCGCCGGGCTGGTGGCCGCGTTCGAGCTCGCGCGGCAGGGGCACGAGCCACTGGTGCTGGAGGCGCAGCATCGCGTCGGCGGCCGCGTCTACACGCTCCGCGACTGGGCGCCCGGCCTGTACATCGAGGCCGGCGCGATGCGGATCCCCCGCGTCCACGACCTCACGCTCGAGTACTGCCGGCTGTTCGGCCTGCAGCTGCGGCCGTTCGTCATGGGGAACCCGAAGGCGTTCGTGTACGTGGGCGGCGAGAAGATGACCATGGCCGAGGCCGACCAGCACCCGGAGCGGCTGCCGTTCGAGCTCGAGGAGCACGAACGCGGCCGGACGTACTCAGAGATGTGGAACGAGGCCACGCAGGAGGTCCGCGACCTGTACGAGCGCGAGGGCCACGATGCGTTCGACAAGATCCTCGCCGAGTACGACCAGTACTCGATCCGCGAGTTCCTCCAGATGCGCGGGTTCTCCGAGGGCGCGATCGAGCTGTACGGCGTGATGTCGTTCCGCGAGCAGAACATGAACGCCGCCGTCATCGAGCAGCTGCGCGAGATCGTCGGGCGGGCGTTCGAGGACATGCAGGAGATCGTCGGCGGGACCGACATGCTGCCGCGGGCCTTCTACGAGCAGGTGAAGCACTACGTGCGGTTCGGCGCGGAGGTCAACGCGATCGAGCAGTCCGACCACGGCGTCACCGTCCACTACAAGACGGGCGGGAACCGGTTCAACGTCACCGGCGACTACGCGATCTGCACGCTCCCCTACCCGGTGATGCGTTCGATCGAGGTGACGCCCGCCCTCTCCCGCGGCAAGCAGAAGGCGATCCGCGAGCTGCACTACAACTCGTCGGCCAAGATCGTGTTCCAGACGCGGACGCGATTCTGGGAGAAGGAGCCGCTCGGCATCGTCGGCGGCACCAGCGCGACCGACCTGTCGATCCGCCGCATCGTGTACCCGTCGTTCTCCGACCCGAACGAGGAACGCGGCATGATGCTCGCGTCGTACACCTGGGGCAGCGACGCCGTGCGGTGGGCGTCGATGGGCGAGGAGGACGCCGTCGAGCAGGCCCTCGAGGACGTCGCGAAGATCCACCCCGAGATCACGAACGAGTTCGAGCTCGGGAAGATGCACTCGTGGGACGCCGACCCCTACGCGGGCGGGGCGTTCGCGCTGTTCGAGCCCGAACAGGAGACCGAGCTCCAGGCCGACATCACCGCGCCCGAGGGCCGCATCCACTTCGCCGGCGAGCACTGCTCGCTGTACCACGCGTGGATCCAGGGAGCGCTCGAGTCCGGCATCCGCGCCGCCAAGGCCATCCACGAGGCCCCGATGGTCATGGAACCCGCGAAGGACTGACGCGGGGTGCCTCCGAGCGACGAGGAGCGGGAGCACCTTCGCGAGCACGAGCTGCTGGCCGAGGGGGCCGCGCAGCCGGTCGTGACGGAGCCCGTGGCCGAGGAGACCATGGGCGTCGCGCAGCACGGCCTCGAGCGACGGCCGGGCGCGCGCAAGCGGGTCGTCGTGATGGGCGCCGGCATCGCCGGGCTGGTCGCGGCGTACGAACTGAAGCGGCAGGGCCACGACGTCGTGGTGCTGGAGGCGCAGAACCGCGTCGGCGGGCGCGTGTACACCTGTCGTGAGTTCGCGCCCGGGCTGTACGCGGAGTTCGGCGCGATGCGGATCCCGCGTTCGCACGACCTCACGCGGAAGTACTGCGAGCTGTTCGACATGCCGATGCGGCCGTTCGTCATGGGGAACCCCAAGGGGCTGGTCCACATCGCCGGGCTGCGGATGACGATGGAGGAGGCGAACGCCAACCCGGAACGGCTGCCGTTCGACCTCGAGCCGCACGAGCGCGGCAAGACCGCGGACGAGCTGTGGATGAACGCGATCGCGGACATCAAGGCGCTGCTCGACCGCGAGGGCGACGCGGCGTGGGAGGAGATCCGCGCGCAGTACGACCGGTTCTCGCTCTACGACTTCCTGGTCCACCGGGGGTTCAGCGATGGCGCGATCGAGTACTACGCCGTCATGAACTTCGTCGAGACCGACATGAACAACGCCGTGATGGAGGTCCTGCGCGAGGACCTCGAGGGCGCGTACGTCGACATGCAGACGATCGACGGCGGCATGGACCAGCTGCCGAACGCGTTCTTCCGGGAGCTGCAGCAGGAGGTCCGGTTCGGCGCGATCGTCCACGCGATCGAGCTCGCGACCGAGGGCGTGACCGTGCACTTCAAGACGGAGTCCGGGCGGTTCAACGTCACCGGCGACTACGCGGTGTGCGCGCTGCCGTTCCCGTGCCTGCGAACGGTGGAGATCACCGGCGGCGAGTTCTCACACGAGAAGCGCAAGGCCATCCGGGAGCTCTTCTACCACGCGTCGACCAAGATCCTGTTCCAGGTGCGGCGCCGGATCTGGGAGCACGAGGACGGGATCATCGGCGGCGGCGCGACCGTGACCGACCTGCCGATCCGCCGGATGAACTACCCGCCGTCGACGACCGACACCGAACGCGGCGTGCTCCTTGCGTCGTACTCGTGGGGGCAGGACGCCCTGCAGTGGGGGGCGATGGACCCGGAGACGCGCCTGGAGGAGGCGCTCGACGACGTCGCCCGGATCCACCCGGGCATCCGCGACGAGTTCGAGGTGGGCACGTCGCACGCCTGGTACGGGGACCGCTGGGCGCGCGGGGCGTTCGCCTTGTTCGCCCCCGACCAGCAGACCGACCTCCAGGCCGCGATCGTCGCGCCCGAGGGCCGCATCCACTTCGCCGGCGAGCACTGTTCCCTGTACCACGCGTGGATCCAGGGAGCGCTCGAGTCCGGCATCCGCGCGGCGAAGGAGATCCACGAGGCCCCGTGACCCGGCTTGCCGGCGCAGGTCGTTCGGTGGTCGAGTAGCGCCGTTCGGACGCGAAGGGGGGTTCGATTGGCAACCGCGGACATGCTGCGGCCGTACGTCGAGCAGAAGGTCGCCGAGTACCTCGGAATCGAGAAGGTCGCCGTGGACGACGACGGCGACATCCCGATCAAGGCCGGGAGCGCGGTCTGCTACGCGCGGCTGTTCGATTCGTCGAACGGCCCGATCTTCCGGGCGTTCGCGCCGCTTCTCCTCGACGTCCCGAAGAGCGAAGCCCTGCTGGAGCGCCTCAACGAGCTCAACGGCATCGCGCATTTCGTGCGGTACTTCTGGCAGGCCGAGCAGGTGTTCTGTTCGGTGGACCTGCCGGCCGAGGACCTGCAGCCGGGCGAGATCCAGCTCGCCCTGCTCGCCGTCTCGGTGGGCGCCGACGAGTACGACGACGAGCTGAAGACCGCGTTCGGCGGCCGCCGGATGATCGAGGGGGAACCGAAGCCGGAGGGTTCGGCGCCGGGCAAAGGCGGCACGGCGGCGAGTGGTTTGGATGCCGCGGGCCCGGACCCGAATCCGGGCCCGGAGACGGGGACCGCGGATACGGCGTACCTGTAGGGATCAGGCGTTGCCGGCGGCGAGCGCCCGGAGCGCGTCGAACTGCAGCGTGGTCGCGATGAGCGTGTCGACGCCGGCGTCGCGCCAGATCGTCATCCGCTCGGCGATCCGCTCGGGCGGCCCGCACAGCGAGACCTCGTCGACCAGGTCGTCGGGGACGGCGCCGGCCGCCTCGCCCTTGCGGCCCTCCAGGTACAGGTCCTGGATCGCCGCCGCGGCCTCCTCGTAGCCGTACCGCTGCGCGAGCGAGTTGTAGAAGTTCCGCCCGCGCGCGCCCATCCCGCCGATGTACAGCGCGAGGAACGGCTTCACCAGGTCGCGGCACTGCTGTTCGTCCTCGCCGACGAACACCGGGACCATCGGCGCGATGTCGAAGCCGGCAGCGTCGCGTCCGGACCGCGCCAGCCCGGAGTCGAGCCACTCGCGGTACATCGGCATCCGCTGCGGCGAGAAGAACGTCGGGAGCCACCCGTCGGCGATCTCCCCCGCCAGCGCGACGTTCTTCGGACCGATCGCCGCCAGGTAGATCGGGAGGTCCGGCCGCAGCGGGTGCACGATCGTCTTCAGGGGCTTCCCGAGCCCGGTCGTGCCCGGCCCGTCCGGCGCGGGGATCGTGTAGTACTCGCCGTCGAACTCCACCGGCTTGTCACGGCGCAGGATCGCTCGGACGATCTCGACGTACTCGCGGGTCCGGGCGAGCGGCTTGCCGTACGGCGAGCCGTGCCACCCCTCCACCACCTGCGGCCCGCTCATCCCGAGCCCCAGCCGGAACCGCCCGCCCGACAGGTGGTCGAGCGTGATCGCGGTCATCGCGGTCGCCGCAGGGGTCCGGGCCGGGATCTGCATGATCGCCGTGCCGAATTCCAGCTTCGAGGTTCTCGACGCCACCCAGGCCAGCCACGACACGGCGTCCGACCCGTACGCCTCGGCGCTCCAGATCGAATCGAACCCCAGCCGCTCGGCCTCCTCCACCAGCGGCTGAACGTCCACCGGCTGCGCACCCCAGTAGCCGAGGTGCAGCGCGAGCTTCATGGCCGCCCAGCTTAGCGGGCGAGCGCGGGCCGGGGCCCGCTCCAGCCCGCCTCGGTCGCCGGGAGCGTCAACAGCTGTAGTGCTGGACCAGCGGGTTCGAGCCGACGACCGTGTTCGCGGTGCCGGCCGCCCACACGTTGGTCGCCGACACGGCCGCGACCCCTTCGAGCACGTTGTCCTGGGTGCCGGCGTTCGGGGTCGCAAGGACCTTCCACGACCCGTTCGAGAACGACTCCGCGAGCGTCCGGCGCACCTGGCTCGAAGTCTTGTGCATGCCCACCGCGAACGCCTTGGTGGCCGACAGCCCGGCGACGTCGAACAACTGGTTCGCCGCCGTCCCCACGTTCTGCGGGGGCTGCGACGACCATGCGCCGCCGGTGCTGCGCTCGGCGAGCGTCCGGAGGTTCGCCTGGTCGTTCGTGAGGTCGCCGACCGCCCACTGGGCACCCGCCGACGGCGCCGAGACGCCCCATAGCTCGTTGCCGACGGAGGACGGGTCCGCGCTGGTCTCGGCCGTCCAGTGGGTCCCGTTGAACCGCTCCACCAGCGTGTTCGACGCCGTGATGGCCCGGTGGCCGACCGCGACGACGTTCGTCGCGGAGATGGCCGACACGTCGTCGAGGATCCCGGGGCCGCTGATGGCCCCCGGCGTCGAGAGGCTCCACGCCTGGCCGTTCCAGTGCTCGATCAGCATGCCCTCGCCGGGGTCGGGGCCGGTGAACCCGACCGCCCACACGTTGCTCGCCGAAACCGCGGACACGCCCTTGAGCTGCTGGCTCTGGGCGCCGGCGTTCGGGCTGGCGACGATCTTCCAGGCGTGACCGTCCCAGTGCTCGGTCAGCGTCCGGGTGTGCCCGTGGGAGTCCGAGAAGTACCCCACCGCCCAGGCGTTCGTCTTCGAGATGGCGTCGACGTCGTTGATGTCGACGACTCCCGCCCCCTTCGTCGGCATCGTGACCTCGGCCCAGTGCGCTCCGTTGTAGTGCAGCGCGAGCGGCGTCCCGAACGCGTCCTTCGACCCCACCGCCCAGATGTCGTTGCCGGCGGCGGCCGACATCCCGTGCAGCCTCGCGAACCCACCCGCCTTGGTCACGGCCACCGTCTTCCACGAGCATCCCGCCCTCGCGGGCCCTCTCGTGGACGAACGGTGCGGTGCGGCGGCGGCCGGCGCCGCTACGCATCCGATCACGACGGCCGATGCGACCGCGGCGCGAACCAACGAGCGTCTCACCTGCATGGCGAACCCCCTTGCGCAACCAGGTGGCGCCTCAGTGCGCCGACCCCGGTGACCACGGCCCACCAATGCGAGCCGGAACCTCCCGTGCAGTATGAACCGTGGCGGGCCGACGTGGCGGAGCCGGGTTGCAGTAGGCTCGGCGGTGGCCGGCGCTCGGGGGACGGGGAAGGCCCCCGGGCCCGGCCAACTTCCAAAGGGGTCCGACTGGTGCGTGAGATCGTCCAGGGAGCCGTGCGCGCCGCCGTGGCGGCGGGCGCCGGCTACGCCGACGCCCGCCTGGTCGAGGAGGACACCGAGTCCCTCACCGTCCGCAACCAGGAGATGGAGGGCATCGACCGGTCGCGGTCGACCGGCGTGGGCATCCGGGTCCTGGTCGACGGCTACCTGGGCTTCGCGGCGACGGCGAGCACCGCCGAGGCCGACGTCGCACGCACCGCCCGCCTGGCGGTCGAGATCGCGCGGGCGGCCTCGCGACTCCCCCGCGAGCCGATCCGCCTGTCCGAGGTCGAACCCGTCATCGCAACGTGGTCGAGCCCGATGCAGGAGGACCCGTTCACGATCCCGCTCGAGGAGAAGGTCGCGCTGCTGATGGAGGCGTCGCGGCGGATGCAGGGCGTGCAGGGCGTGACGTTCGGCGAGGCATCGCTCGACTTCTTCCGGCGGCACACGTTCTTCTGCTCGTCCGAGGGCGCGCTGATCGAACAGACGGTGACGCAGTCCGGCGGCGGCATCGAGGCCACCGCGATCGGCGACGGCGAGCTGCAGCGGCGGTCGTTCCCGAACTCGTTCCGCGGGCACATCTCGGCGGCGGGCTGGGAGCACATCCCGCGGCTCGCGTTGGTCGAGGAAGCCGAACGCATCGGACAGGAGGCCGTCGACCTCCTCGGCGCGAAGGACTGCCCGAGCGAGACGACCACGCTGATCATCGACTCCGGCCAGGTCGGGCTGCAGGTGCACGAGTCGATCGGCCACCCCACCGAGCTCGACCGCGTGCTCGGCATGGAGGAGGCCTACGCGGGAACGTCGTTCCTCACGCCCGACGACCGCGGCACGCTCCGGTACGGCAGCCAGCTCATCAACGTCACGGCGGACGCGACGATCGCCGGCGGGCTGGGCTCGTTCGGCTTCGACGACGAGGGCGTGCCGGCGCAGCGCGTGCCGCTGATCGTGGACGGGGTGTTCCAGGAGTTCCAATCCAGCCGCGAGACGGCCGCCGTCCTCGGCGAGCGCTCGAACGGGACCATGCGGGCGGACGGCTGGGGCAACCTCCCGCTGATCCGCATGACGAACATCAACCTCGAACCGGGGGAGGGCTCGCTCGAGGAGATCGTCGGCGACACGGCCGACGGCATCCTCATGTCGACGAACCAGTCCTGGTCGATCGACGACAAGCGCGTGAACTTCCAGTTCGGGTGCGAGATCGCCTGGCGGATCAAGGACGGCAGGCGCACCGAGCTGTACCGCAACCCGAACTACACCGGGATCACGACCGAGTTCTGGGGGTCGTGCGACGCGGTCGGCGGCCGCGAGGAGTGGGTGCTGTGGGGCACGCCGAACTGCGGCAAGGGCCAGCCGGGACAGACCGCCCGGGTCGGGCACGGCACGCCGCCGGCCCGCTTCCGGAACGTCCAGGTGGGGGTGCGCTGAGCATGGCCGACCGCGTGGAGCCGATGGGCGCCGACGCCGCCCGCCGCGTGCTCGAGGCGGCCCTCGATGGCGCGCCCGGCTCGCAGGTCGAGGCGCTGCTGTTCCACGAGTGGGGCGGCCTGACGCGGTTCGCCGACTCCTCGATCCACCAGAGCACGTTCCGCGAGGACGCGTCGCTCCGCGTCCGGGTCGTCCGCGACGGCCGGGTGGCGGTCGCGTCGACCAACGAGCTCACGCCGGAGGGCGCGGCCGGGGCCGCGAAGAGCGCGCGGGAGATGGCCGAGGTGGCCTCGCCCGACAAGCTGTTCCCCGGGCTCGCGCCGAAGGCGGACGTCCCGGCGAAGGACGCGTTCGACGACGCGACGGCTTCGGCCACGCCGGAGGATCGCGCGGAGGGCGTGGCCGCGATGGTCGGGCAGGCGGGGGACGGGTTCCGCGCGGCCGGCTCGTACGAGACCGGCGGCGCCGAGATCGCCCTCGCGAACACCGAGGGCCAGTTCTGCTACGGGCCGACCACCCAGGCCAGCGTGACCGCACTCGTGAGCGGCGGCGACGGCGGGGCGGGCTACGTCGAGGCGTGGTCCGTGTCGTCCGGCGGCCTCGACCTCGAGGCGATCGGGCGGCGGGCGGCGGGCAAGGCGCACGACAGCCAGGCCCCCCGCGACGTCGAGCCGGGCCGCTACGAGGTCGTGCTGGAGCCGGCGGCGGTCGCGACGCTGGTCGCGTTCCTGTCATGGCTGGGGTTCGGCGGCCGCGCGATCGTCGAGGGGCGGTCGTGCCTCTCCGGCAAGGAGGGGCAGCAGGTGGCCGCGCCGTCGATCTCGATCGCGGACGACGTGTTGGCGCCGGGGATGCCGGGCGCTGCGTTCGACTTCGAGGGAACGCCGAAGCGGCGCGTCGACATGATCCGCGGCGGCGTCTTCGAGGGCGGCGTCCACGACCGTCGGAGCGCGAAGCAGGCGGGCGTGGAGTCGACCGGCCACGCGCTGCCCGCGCCGAACCCGGAGGGGGCGTTCCCGCTGAACCTGGTGTTGGAGCCGGGGGACGCGAGCGTCGAGGACATGATCGCGTCGACGAAGCGCGGGCTCCTCGTGACGCGGTTCCACTACTCGAACGTCGTGCACCCGATCGAGTCGGTGATCACCGGCATGACCCGCGACGGCACGTGGTGGATCGAGGACGGCGAGGTCCGCCACCCGGTGAAGAACCTCCGGTTCACGCAGTCGATCCTGGAAGCGCTGTCAGGAACCGAGATGGTGGGCCGGGACACCGAGCTCGCGAGCGAGTTCTTCTTCTCGGCCTCGAGCGTGCCGGCGCTCAAGCTGTCGTCGTTCCACTTCACCGGCCGCAGCGACCACTAGACAGCCGTCGTTCGGCCGCCCATCGCAGCGGGCCAATCGTTCGGCTCGCCTTAGGCGCACAGGCCCACGGGCAGTGATGTCCCGCAGGTGTTGAACCTCCATGCGTTGGCCGTGCCGGCGGTGCCGCCCCCGACGCTGTCGTCCTGGACGTCCGGGCCGCCGTTGCCAGTGGCCGTCAGGAACTTCAGGATGTTCGCGGTCGAGATGCCGAAGGTCGGGTCGCCCTGCACGGCGAACCCCTGCAGGGTGGCGCCGGTGGCCGTCACCCGGACGATCTTCGATCCCATGGCCCCGTACAGCCAGACGTCGACGTCGTTGGCCGTGACGGTGTCGTCCCGCATGTAGGACACCCCCGGGAACGGGAACAGCAGGATGCCGCTCGAAGACGTGTCCGGCACGGTGCCGGTGTACTGGTTGTTCGAGACCGTCGTGTCCCGGATCTGGCCGGTCGCACCGCGCGCGATCTGGATGCCGTTCAGGGCGGTGGCCGGCGTCACCGATCCGACGACCGTGTCGTACCGCACGAACACGTTCGAACCGGTGTTGTCGGCCAGGATGCCGTCCTTCTGGTAGTCGTCGATGACGCTGTGCAGGATCACGGCGCGGCCCGTCGTCCCGTCGGCCGTGCTCCCAGCCCGGACCCCGTAGCCGGTCTGACACCCACCGATCGGGTTCGTCCGGATCGCCGTGATGTGGTCGTGCACGACGAACACCCTGCCGCCGCCGTCCACCCGGACGCCGGCCGTCAGGGCGCCGCACGACTGCGGGCTCGGGCCGGTGATGGTGAATCCGCCGACGCGAACCGGGTCCGACCCGGTCACACGCACGATGGCGCCCGGCGCGGCCAAGACCGCGGGGGCCGCGATCGTCGCCGCCCCGTTCGCGATGAGCTTCACGCCGTTCTTCCCGGGGCCCACCGTGACCTGCTCGGCGTAGGTGCCCGGGTTCACCGAGATGGTCGTGCCGGGCGCAGCCGCGTCCACGGCCGGCTGAATCGAGCAGAAGGGGATCGCCGCCGTCCCCGGTCCGACGTCCGAGCACGAGGCGTTCCCGATGTCGACGAACAGCGTCGTGGCGGCCGACGCCGAACCGCCCGTTACCAGACAGAGTGCGACGACGAGCGCCGCCGTGAGACCCGCCGCGTGCCTTCGAGCCATCTCTTCCGCCCCTTCCGCACGTCGGACGCCCGGTTCTTCCGGCGACGCAGGCGGGCACGCCGCTTCGTCCCGACCCTACGACGGGGGCCGGGCTCCAACCCATCGGGCAATCGGGCGACCGACGACCAGCGGCGGTGGCTTCCGCCGAAGCTGAGCGAGTGAGGGGGAGCCGGGCGTGATCGGCCTGTTCATCGAGGTGATCCGATGGCCACGAGGGCCGCGCCCGTGGAACGGGCTTCGCGTCGCACTCGCGCCGGAGGCCGCCCGGCCCCGATAGCATGCCCGCCCGATGCTCCTCGGTGTCCTCCTTCTGGCCGTCGCGGCCGTGGCGCTCGTGGCCGGGTCCTCCCTCGTCGGGAACGGCCTGTCGACGGCGATCGGAGGACGGCCGTCCGCACAGGTCCGCTCGGTGGCGATCGGCCTGGCCGGCGCGCTCGCCACGACACTGGTGGCCGTCGGACGGGGGCAGACGCTGGTGGCGTCGGGCATCCCGTTCGGCGCGGCGATGTTCGTGCTGGCGGCCGCGTTCGGGGCGGCCGTGATCCTCGCGCGGCGGCCGCTCGAGGTCGTCGAGCCCGTGCTCTACGCGGCGCCGGCGGCCGGCATCGTCCTCGTCGCGCTGTCCGTGGCGAACGACCGGTCGCTCACCCGGGCGGCCGGGGGGCTGCTCGCGCTGGTGTTCGTGCCGTACCTGCTGTGGGTGCTGATGGAGCCGGCCGCGTCGACGCCCGCGGAGCCGGACGCCGGCTTCACCCCGTCCCGGCCGGACCAGCCCTGGCCTGCCGCCGATCCCGCGGCATCCGTCGCCGAGCCGGCTGGAGGTTCGGCGGATCAACCGGCGGCGGTGGCGTTCCCGGCGTCCGGCGAGAGGGGCGCACCGTCGACGACGGCCGCCGCGCCCGGGGAGGCCCGGCGCGGCGGGGTCGGCGCGGCGGTGGGGCGCGCGGCGGCGGGCCTGGCCCTCGTGGTCGGGGCGGCGTTCGCGCTGGTGGAGGGCACGATCCGGGTCGGCGCCGGGGGGAAGCTCGCTCCGGGGTTCGCCGGCGCCGCGCTGGCCGGCTCGCTGACCGCGCTGCCGTTCGCCCTGTTGGTGGTGTTCCCGCGCCGTGGCGCGAGCGACCCCGGTGAGCGGTCAATGACGGTCGTGGCCGGGCTCGTGACGTTCGTGCCGGGGGTGGCGGCGCTGGTCCGGCCCTTCGAGCTGGATGGGCCGGCGGCCGTGTGCCTGCTGGCGACGGCGGCGATGTACGCGGTCGCCGCGACCTGGATGCTCGTCCGGGGCCGGAGCGACCGCGCGATGGGGGCGGTCCTGCTGCTCGGGTACGCCGCCTGCCTGGTGGTCGCGGGCTCGCTGTAGGCTAGGCACGTTCCCGCCCCCGAGGAGGCCCCCATGCAGGTCGGCGACATCATGACGCGTGACGTGAAGACGGCGAGCTCGGGCGACACCTTCGCCGACGTGGCCCGGATCCTGCACGACAACCGCATCTCGTCGGTGATCGTGATGGACGGCGACCGGATCGCCGGAATCGTCACCGAGCGCGACCTGGTGAACGTGGTCGCCGACGGCCTCGACCCCCGGGAACAGGCGGTGGGCGACCGCCTGACCCGCGACCTCGCCACCATCGAACCCCGCACCGACATCGCCGACGCCGCGTCCGTGATGGCCGAACGCGGCATCCGCCACCTCCCTGTCGTCGACCGCGGCGAGCTCGCCGGGATCGTCTCGATCCGCGACCTCACGAACTGGGCGGTCGAGGAGCTCACGTCCGGCCACGAGCTCCCCGACCTCGAGCGCTCGCAGGCCGCCCTCGCCGCGCACGTCGAGGTCAAGCGGAACGAGTGAGGGCCGCCCGCTTCACCGGCCCGGGGCTGCCGATCTCGGTCGAGGAGGTCCCCGATCCCGAACCCGGCCCGTCGGACGTCGTCGTCCGCGTCGAGGCGTGCGGGATCTGCGCCTCGGACCTGCACTTCCTGCACGGCGAGATCCCGCTCCCGGTCGTCCCGCCGCTGACGCTCGGGCACGAGCCGTCCGGCGTAGTCGAGGCGGTCGGGCCCGAGGTGCCGGTGTGGCAGCCGGGCGACCGCGTGTCGGTCGCCGCCGGGAAGGCCTGCCTGAGGTGCCGGAACTGCGCGGCGGGGCTCCTGGAGGACTGCCGCGCCCCCCAGGTGATGGGGGCGCACTACGACGGCGCGTTCGCGGAGCTGGTCGTCGCGCCCTGGTACGCGCTGGCGAAGCTCCCCGAGGAGGTGCCCTTCGAACACGGCGCGATCGCGTGCGACGCGGTATCGACGCCGTACGCGGCCCTGCTCGACCGCGGGGCCCTGCGGCCCGGCGAACGTGTCGGGCTGTGGGGCATCGGCGGGCTCGGGACGCACGCCGTCCAGATCGCGCGGTTGGCCGGGGCGTCCTTCGTCGCGGCGATCGACCCGATCCCCGAGGCCCGTGAACGCGCCCTGCGCCTCGGCGCCGACGCCGCCTATGACCCGTCCGAGGACGTCCCGAACGCCATCCGCGACGCCACGCGAGGCCGCGGCCTCGACCTGGCGCTCGACCTCATCGGCAAGCAGGCGGTGATCCGCCAAGCCATGGCCTCGTGCACACGCGGGGCACGGGTCGTTGTCGTCGGACAGTCGTTCGAGCCGCTCGACCTGGGACCGCTGGCGTTCGTCTCGTTCCTCGGCCTGTCGATCCTCGGGCACCTCGGTTACTCGAAGCGCCACCTCGAACAGGTGCTGACGCTCATGGCGACCGGCCGGCTGGACGTGTCGGGTTCGATCTCCGACCGCCTGCCGCTCGACCGGGTGCAGGAGGGCGTGGACCGGCTGTCGTCCAAGGAGGGCGCGCCGGTCCGGCTCCTGGTCACCCCGAACGCCGGCTGAGCGGCCGCAGCGAACAACCCACCGCACCGCGCGGGCATCGATCATCCACGCCGGCGGTTCAGGGCGGGCGTGGTTCGATCACGCTCCCGTCTCTTCGCCGGAAGACCGGCCGCCCGTCCCGCAT
>DATLUW010000738.1:0-2385 GCA_035577825.1 Actinomycetota bacterium
GGCGGAGCAAGGTCCCCTCGCCATCCGGCACAAGGGTGACCTCGACCGTGGTCGATCCCGGAGGTTCCGGGGAGCCCTCCGCTTCCCAGCCGAATGTGAACACCACACGTCGGGGAGGATCGATCTCGACGTACTCGCCGCGGGCGACGTCGTGGCCCGTCACGTCGATCCGGAAGACGCCGCCGGGGCGGGGGTCGAGCGTGGCCTCGACTGCCTTCCAGACGACCATCTTGTCGGGGTCCGTGAAGAACGGGAACACCTCGTCGGGAGAGGCGTCGATGCGAACCTCGCGGACGATGTCGGTGGGCATGTTCACCGTCCCTTCCCGCGCTTCGAACCCGCTTCGGCGGCCTGCTTGATCGCGAACAGGCCCTCGTCCCAGAAGCTCTCGAGGAACCTCCGCATCTCGACGATGGGCTCGGGCCGGGCCCGGTACAGGCGCTGCGTTCCCTGGCGTCGTTCCTCGACGAGGCCCGAGTCCTTCAGGACGCGCAGATGCTTCGAGATCGCGGGCCGGCTCACGTCGAAGTGCGCCGCGATCTCCCCGGCCGGCCGCTCGCGATCCCAGACCAGCCGGAGGATCTCCTGACGCCGGGGTTCGGCGATGGCCTTCAGACCAGCCTGCATGCCGGCAACAGTAACCAGGGGGTTACGTAGCCGTCAAGTTACGTTTCTGGGCGGCGTCCAGGCGTGAATGCAGGTCGGTGACCGCGCACCGGTAGCATCGAGCCATCGGGAGGATGGCCGACCGGACGAGGCGACGGTCTTGAGAACAGTCTGCCGATCAAGCCGTGCCGCAGGAGAGGCGAGCCGCCCACTTCAAGAAGCGCTCCCATGGAGGGCGATGCTCTCCGCCTCATGGCCGCTCGGAAATCGCGTCGGATGACTCCAAGCGGAACCTCGTCGAACCACCTTCGCCGCCATCGACGGGCTCTGGCGATTGCAGTCGCCGGAGGCGTTCTCGTGCTGGGCGGACTCGGCGCCGTCCTCGCGCTCGGCTCGGCACCATCGCATCGGGCCATCGCCACTTCGAGTCCGACCCCGTCGCCCAGCGTCCTCGCGTCCACGTCGAACCCCTCGGCGCCGGCGTCCCCGAGTCCCGCCCCCTCGCTCCGCGCGCCGTCGTCCCCGGCGCCTGTCCGCGGGATGGCCGTGAAGGAGTCGAGGACCCGATTCGTCGACCGGACCCGTCAGGTGGTGAGCGGAGAGGTCGTCCTCGCCTCGGAGCGGGTGCTTTCGAGCGAGATCTGGATGCCGAAGTCGCCGGGTCGGTTCCCCCTGGTGGTCTTCGTTCACGGCTTCGACACCTTCCCGGACGCCTACGCCCGGTTCTGTTCCCAGCTGGCCTCCGCCGGCTACGTCGTCGTGGCGCCCTCGTTCCCGCTCGAGGACCCCACCCGAGGTTTCGGGCTCAACCGCGATGACCTGCCGAACGAGGCGACCGATGTCTCCTTCGTGATCGGCGCCGTGCGTCGAGGTCCGCTCGGGCGACGGCTCGATCGCGGGACTGCGGTCGTTGGGCACTCGGATGGGGCGGATGTCGCGTTGATGGTCGGTTACCAGCGGGGAAGGGCGGATCCAAGGGTTGGGGCGATCGTGGCGGATGCGCCGGATCCCATGGCAGGGGCGCTCGTCAGGTCGAGATCACCGCTGCTGCTGGTGCAGGGGAACGCCGACACCGTGGTGCCGTACTCGAGCAGCCAAACCGTCTTCCGCCAGGTCTCCGCTCCTCGCCTCTACCTGACGCTGCTCGGGGCCGACCACGTCCCGCCGATCTTCGGCAGCTCGAAGTGGACGGAGCCGCTCGACGCAGCCGTCGCCGATTTTCTCGACGCGACCGTGGCGGATAGAGGTCCGGCGATCGGGCGACTCACCACAGAGCTTCACGCCCTTCCGTTCACACGACTCCAAACGCGGGCCGTATCCAGGTGACGTGGCAGGCCACGAGGTGCGGAGAGAGTGCGAAGGTCGGGCCGGTTGACGGTCACCTTCGAAGCCGCAGGTCACGGGTACGATCGGGGCTCGGGAGGATGGCCGAGCGGACGAAGGCGACGGTCTTGAAAACCGTTAGCGGGGCAACTCGCTCCTGGGTTCGAATCCCAGTCCTCCCGCTCCGAGCGGTGCCATGAATCGCTCCGTGGCCTGTACCGGTAGGGAGACGGCACGGCGGCCGGTGCGAACGGATTGCACGGCTGCGCCGTGTGAGCAATTCCGACCATCGGATACGGGTGGCCCGCGCGGCCACGAATACTCAGACCGCAGTCAGCCAGTTGGGAGAGGAGCCCTGCGACCCGGGGGCAATGTCCAGGAGTCGTTGCGCCCCCCCTGTCTCCGTGACGCGCCACAGCTCCCGGCCGGTGTCCGAGGTTCGAGCAGCGAAGAACA
>DATLUW010000739.1:0-4679 GCA_035577825.1 Actinomycetota bacterium
CTCGGCCGGGTCTCGCCGTTGACGCATCGGCCTGCCGCGGTCACGCCGCCGCGTTCGGGCCGGCTCGGGACCGGTCACTGCTCCGACAGCCGGCACGAGGGGTTGGAAGCCGATTCGCCATGAGGCGGTCGACGTGGACTCTTCGGGTCCCGGTGGGGCCAACAGCCGCGCGAGCCGCAGTTCCGGTGCAGGGGATTCCGGTAGCGTTCCGCGGGCGCCCGCGAGTTCGTGCTCGAAAGGACGTGCGGATGGGCATCCTGGACGGGAAGGTCGCCGTGATCACCGGCGCGGGGCGCGGGATCGGGCGCGGCGAGGCGCTGCTGTTCGCCGAGGAGGGCGCCCGCGTCGTGGTGAACGACCTCGGCGGGGAGTGGGACGGCACGGGTGCGGATCAGCGTGCCGCCTCGCAGGTGGTCGAGGAGATCACGGCCGCGGGCGGCGAGGCCGTCGCGCACTTCGACGACATCAGCGAACCGGACGGCGCCGCCTCGCTCGTACAGCTGGCGCTCGACACGTGGGGGGGGCTCGACGCGGTCGTGAACAACGCAGGGATCCTGCGCGACCGGATGGTGTTCAACATGTCGGTCGAGGAGTGGGACGCGGTGATCAAGGTTCACCTGCGGGGGCACTTCCTGGTGGCGCACGCCGCGGCGTCGCACTGGCGGGAGCGGTCGAAGGCCGGCGAGGAGGTTCGCGCCTCGATCGTGAACACGTCCTCGACGTCGGGGATCCTCGGCATCGCCGGGCAGTCGAACTACGGCGCGGCGAAGGCCGGGATCGCGGCGTTCAGCTACATCACGGCCATGGAGCTCGAGCGGTACGGCGTCCGGGTGAACGCCATCGCGCCCGGCGCGCGTACGCGCATGACCGAGAAGACGTTCGGCGACATCGCCGCGCCCGGGGAGGGGCAGTTCGACGCGCTGGCGCCGGAGAACGTCGCCCCCTTGGTGGCGTTCCTGTCATCCGATGCGGCCGAAGGGATCACCGGGCAGGTATTCGGGATCCAGGGCGGGCTGGTCGAGCTGTACCAGGGCTGGCACCCGGTGTCGTCGCTGTCGCAGGACGAGCGGTGGACGGCGTCGGAGCTCGCCGGTCGGATGGACGAGCTGTTCGGCGACCGCGAACGCGTGTACCGGCCGCCGGCGTCGCCGTTCCGGCGGGCGGCCGGGCTGGGCGGCGCGGGGAGCGGGTCGTAGTGGCGACCTACTTCGCCGGTGTCCAGCTGTTCGACGGGCGCACGGTTCGCAGCCGGGCCGGCGTTCTCGTCGCGAACGGCAGGATCGAATGGGTCGGGCCCCACCGCCGTGCGCCGCGCGCTGCGCGCGCGGCGCACGAGGTCGACGGCGCCGGCCGCACCCTCACCCCCGGGCTGATCGACTGCCACGTCCACCTGTGCTTCGACGGCAGCGCGGACTTCCAGCGCGAGGGCGAGGAGGTCGTCGGCAACGACGCCCTGGCCGCGCTGAAGGCGCTGCGGAACGGCCGGCGGCACCTCGAGCACGGCGTCACCACCGTTCGCGACCTCGGCGGCCCGTCCGGGTACGCGTGCGCCGTGGCGGCCGCGATCGAGGACGGCGTGGCCGACGGACCGACGGTCGTCGCGGCCGGACGCGCGCTCACGATCTCGGGCGGGCACGGGCACGGCGCGTTCGCCTACGAGGTCGACGGGCCCGAGAACGTTCGCCGGGCGGTCCGCGAGCAGATGCGGAGCGGCGCCCGCGTGATCAAAGTCATCGCGACCGGGGGCGTGCTGACCCCCGGCATCACCGCGGATTTCGCAGCGTTCACCCCCGAGGAGCTCGCTGCCGCGGTCGACGAGGCCCACAAGTGGAACCGCGGCATCGCAGCGCACGCGATCGGCGGGACCGGCATCGAGAACGCGGTCCGCGCGGGGATCGACTCGATCGAACACGGTTCGCAGATCAGCGTGGGCGTGGCCCGGCTGATGAAGGAGCGGGGGACGTTCCACGTGCCGACGATCTCGGCGCTCCGCGGGATCCTCGACAACGCCGACGAGGTCGCCGACTACGCCGTCGAGAAGGCCGCGCTGGTGCTGTCGTGGGCGCGGGACTCGTTCCGGCGGGCGGTGCGCGAGGGCGTCCGCCACGCCGCGGGCACCGACGCCGGGACGCCGTTCAACCCGCACGGCAGCCTGCCGCTCGAGATCGAGCGCATGGTCGAATGGGGCCTCACGCCGCTGAAGGCGCTCCAGTCCGCCACGTCGAACGCCGCCGAGCTGTTGCGGGTTCCCCACATCGGTCGCATCCAGCCGGGGATGGCCGGCGACGTCGCCCTGTACGAGGGCGAACCGCTCGACGAGGTGTCGCTGCTCGCAACGCCGACCCTGGTCCTGAAGCGCGGCGACGTCGCCGCGGGGAGGCTGCCGTGACCGCGACCGACGATGTGAACGCCGGGACGAACGCCGACCCGGGCGTGCTGCCGGGCCTGACCGACGTCGCGACCGGCGGGCGCCTGTGGATCGAATCTCGCGGCGATGGTCCGGCGGCGCTCCTGCTGCACTCCGGCCTGGTCGACTCGCGGATGTTCGATTCACAGATGGGCTCGCTGGCGAACGGTGGGTTCCGGGCGGTGCGGTTCGACTTCCGGGGGTACGGTCGCTCGGACCGGCCGGACTCGGCGTTCTCCGATCCCGATGACGTGGTGGCCGTGCTCGACGCACTGGAGCTCGACCGGGCCGCGCTGGTCGGTTCGTCGAAGGGGGGCGCGGTGGCGCTCGGCATGGCGGTCGAGCACCCGGACCGCGTGACGGCGCTGGTCCTCGCGGGGTCGGGGATCCCCGGCCACCCGGACTGGTCGCCCCGGATGCGCGCGATCTGGGACGAGGTCGACGAGGCCGTGAAGGCGGGCGACCTGGAGCGCGCGCACGAGCTCGACATGTCGCCGTGGGTGCTGACGCTCGGCGAGCCGTCCGACGACCTCATCCGCGCGATCGGCCACGACAACGCGCACGTGCTCACCATCGACGAGGAGCTCGAGACCTGGCCGACCGAACCGCTCGAGCCGCGCCTGCACGAGATCTCCGCGCCGACCCTCGTCGCGGTGGGCGACCGCGACATCCCCGAGATGCTGGCGATCGCCGACCTCCTCGCGGAACGCATCCCGAACGCCGAGGGGCCGCTCGTGATCGAGGGCGCCGACCACCTCCTGCCGACGCGCCGCCCGGCCGAGTTCGACCGGGCGATGCTCGAGTTCCTCGGGCGCACCGTCGCCGCGTGAGCGACGGCTGGGAACGCGCCGAGGCCGCGCTCTCCGGCGCCGAGATCGCGCCGGAGGTCCTCGAGCTCCGGCCCGACTACACCGTGCTCCTGCTCGTGGCTGACGGGCTCACCGGCGGTCCGACGGACGCCGGGAGCGACGCCCTCCTGGCCGCGGCGGAGCGTGCAGCCGCGGCGCGCACGGCGCCGATCGAGGAGCTCGAGCACGTCGCGCAGTGGCGCGAGGCGTTCCGGTCGTTCGGCGCGAAGCCGCAGCGGACCCGAAACAGCGTCGAGGCACTGCTCCGCCGGGTTCCGGACGGCCTCCCGCGGGTGAACCGGCTCACCGACATCTACAACGCCGTCTCGGTCATGCACGTCGTGCCGATCGGCGGCGAGGACCTCGACCGCTACGTCGGCCCGCCGCGCCTCGTCCGGGCGAACGGCGACGAGGCGTTCGACACGGTGGCGTCGGGCGAACCGGTCGTCGAGTCCCCCGAGCCCGGCGAGGTCGTGTGGTGCGACGACGCCGGCGTGACCTGCCGCCGTTGGAACTGGCGCCAGTGCCGCCGCACCCAGCTCACCGACCGGACGACCACCTCGCTGTTCATCCTCGACTGTCTCGCGGCGGTCGGCCCCGATGGGGCACGCAACGTTGGCGCTTTGCTCCGCGACCACCTCGCCGCGACGAACCCCGGCGCGCGATTCGCGGAGCGCCTCCTGCCTTCGGACTGATCGTCCGAACCGGGTCGTGCGGCCGTCAGCCCGTTCCGCGTGAAAGCCCCCCGGGAGAGGACGGTTCGCGAGCGATCGGCTCCCTCGACGGCTCGGGCGAACGCGCGTCACGCGGGCCGCGGCGCGCGCGTGTAGCGTTCGGGCGGGATGGGCATCGGGGTCGGGGTGCAGCTGCTGGGACGCCCGCCGGCCGCCGCGACCGCGGCCGTGGCCCGCGGGCTCGAGGTCGCCGGGGCGGATTCGTTCTGGGCGCCCGACCACTGGATGGGACTGGTGCCGCTCGGCGTCTGGGACGCCGGGACGTTCCCGTCCGCCCGGATGATCCGCAACCCCGAGGAGAGCTTCGACGCGTTCGCGTTCCTCATGTGGCTCGCGGGGCACACGCGGAAGGCGAAGATCGCCACCGCGGTCACCGAGCCGATCCGGCGGCACCCCGCCGAGATCGCGCAGACGGCGCTGTCGCTGCACCACCTGTCGAAGGGGCGGTTCGTGCTCGGGATCGGCGCCGGCGAGAAGGAGAACGTCGAGCCATACGGCCTGTCGTTCCGGGGGCAGGTCAGCCGGCTCGAGGAGGCGCTCTACGTCATCCGGCTCCTGTGGGGCGCGAAGGACTACGTCTCCTACGAGGGCTCCTACTTCCGGCTGGACCGCGCGGTGATCGGGATCGGGGCGTACCGGGGCACGCTTCCGCCGATCTGGGTCGCGGCGCACGGCCCGCGGATGCGCCGC
>DATLUW010000740.1:0-3347 GCA_035577825.1 Actinomycetota bacterium
CCGTGGCGGCGATCGCATCATCCTCTGCCGCCGGCGGTGTGACCTGCGGTCCGGCCTGTACGCCGAAGCCGCCGCCGCCGCCTCCGTGCCACGGCGTCTGCCTGCCGTAGGGGAATGACGTTGGGGCGCGACACGACACGCGCCTCGACGTGAAACTCTACACGCGCTGCGCGCCGAGCATGTCGATGTAGCCCTGGGCGACGGTGTCGTCCAGCACCGTGACCGCATGGCCGTCGTCCCATCTGAGCTCGAGCTCGGGGCCGGTGTGACCGTCCTCAAGGAACCGGATGGCGAGCACCGACCCGTCGGCGCAGATGTAGACGCCGCAGATCGGGTGGTCGTGGGAGAGCGCCTTCCAGTTCCACTCCTGCAGGTGGTAGCCGGAGTTCTTGTGGGCTCGCTTCCATTTGCGGTTCGGGTGGTCGGCCATTAGCTGTACTCCGTGATCCGCATGAGCCCGTCGCCGCCCGCGGCGGATGACGCGCCCTTGTTGGAGTTGCCGGAGGCTCCGCCGCCGTACAGTCCGCCCGGAGTGGAGTTGACGCCGGACGTGAGTCCGACACCGCCGGAGCCGAAGAAGGAGCCCCCCCCTGCTCCCGCGTTCCCGATCGAGCCGGTCGCGTACCAGAAGCTCGGCCCTCCGCCGCCGCCGTCCGCGGTGATGTCCCCGGTGCCAGTCCCCGACGGTCCGCCGGCGCCGCCGCTGACGCTCGTGGCCTGGGTGCCGCTCGTGATCCCGCCTTTCGCGAGAGGAGCGGTGCCGCCCTCCCCGCCTGCGAGAGTCATGGACGTGTCGTTGCCGTTGTTGGCTCCGGCAGCACCCCCGGCACCGATGGCGACGGTGTGTGCGCCTGCGTTGACGGAGGTGATCTTGCTGGCGGAGTACGCTCCGCCGCCGCTCCCTCCGATCGCGTTCGCGAGCGATCCGGCTCTCGCGCCGGCGCCCCCAGCCTGGCATTCGACGTACATCGTCCCGGTGCCGCTCGTCGGCGTGTAGCTCGTCGTGCCGTTCAGAAGGTGCCGGATACTGAGCATTCGCCCGGTCGCGGATCCTCCGACCTGTACCCATGTGCCGGGAGTTCCGGCAGCGGTGCAGATCCAGAACGATCCGGACTGGTCGACGATGAAGTCTCCGACCGCGTGCGTGCCGGACGCGGGTGCCCCGGACGTGGTTGCGCCGACGTACTGGCTCGCCTGCGTCGCCCCGGTCGCGGCTGCTGTGACGACGCCGTAGTAGGCGCCGGAGACCGCCAGTGGCTGATAGCCGCGTTCTACGGCTAGGTCGCCTGAGTCCAACCCGAGTACGGCCGGAGCAAGCCCGCCTCGAGCGCCGACCGTTGCCCTTGTCGTGCCTGCCTCGTAGAAGGACACGGTGAGCGTGTCGTAGTTCGTGTGCTTCGTCGCGGCCGTGACCTTGTAGACCGCCCAGTTCTCCGGGTTCGACCTCTGGAACAGACGGATGTAGTAGGGGATGCCGGCGGTGCTCGTCAGCCAGTCCTCGTTGTCGTGGACAACCGACGACGTCAGGTAGCTGACGAAAAGGCTCGTGGTGTTCGAGAAGGTGGACCCGGAGAAGCCGAGATTCCCTGCCCCCGGGTCGGTGTCTGACTGCCCGCCGCCGAGGTTCGTGTAGATCATCGAGCATGTCGGCTCCGACTGCAGGGCGAAGTCGCGCATGTCGATGACCGCCTCCGGGATGATCGTCCCGGTGTACGACGGCGACGCCTGGTTGAGGATGTAGACGTAGGCAAGGAGCGCGTACCCGGTCGTGTCCGGCGGCTGCGCGTTGAGCCCGTCACCGTAGGCGCCCTGGATGACCGTTTTCGTGCCGCTCGAGTCGATGCCGATCGCGTCGAAACGGTCGAGGGTGGCGTCGGCTGCAGCCGGGGTGAGGTTGCCGGCGGTGAACGAGACCAACTGGTTCGCGACCAGAGCGAAGCCCGCTGCGACGGCCACGGTCGTGTCCGGCGTGCCCTGCGCGGTGACAGCTCCGCCGCGGAGCGCCTGGGTGAGGGTGAGGACGTCAGTCATCTACGGGGACAGGTTCCAGTTGGCGACCCAGTTTTCTCCGGTGATCGTGTGCGCTACGGACATGACGATGGAGGGCTGCGAGAAGCGCGGACCTCCTCCGGGAGCGGAATACTTGAACGTGGCGCCGTTCCCGATGTCGGCATCGAGCACCGGGGGCCAGGCGTTCGTCGGGTCGCGCATCGGAAACAGGGTTGCCTGCTTGATGCGGGGCCCCTGCTTCGTCGCGATGGCAGTGGCGATCGCCCCAGCCACGAGGGTCGCCGACGGGGTCGCTGCGATGGTTCGCTCCAGCATGTTCGACCCGAGCCGGGTCGGCCCGCCGCCACCGGGATGCCCGAGGTTCGTCGGCACGTTCGCGGTGACCACCGCTCCCAGCGATCCGTCGGCCGCGTCGGACGCATGGATCTTGACGATCGTGTAGGTGTACGGGTCGCCGATCGACGGGGCCAGCATGCGGGCGCAGTGGATCTCTCCGGCGTTCTCTCCGAACGTGCCGAGGCTCGTGTCGAACTGCGTGTACGCCGCGCGGTTGCGGAAGAACCCGTCGCGGCTCGTGAAGAAGATCTGGTTCTGTCCGGCCGCTACCTGCTGGCAGGCGGACAGGGCGTCCTGGGAGACGTACGACTGGGCCTTGAGCTGGTAGGAGCCGGTCTGGAAGTCCTGGAACGCCGCTGGCACTCCGGCTGATGTGCACAGGTCGGTGAGTCTGCCCTGAACTGTCGTGGACAGGATCGTGGCTGCGGCTATGCGGCTGAGGGCGAGCATCCCGAGTTGCTCGACACAGGTGGCGGTGCAGATCGCGTCGCCGCCCGCCGTCCAACTGCACTCCCAGTTCTGCACGAGCCCGGTGAAGAGGACGTAGGTGACGCCGAGGTAGTAGGCGGTGATCTTCATGGGCCGTCCCCAGTCGACGTTCGGCCAGTACGGGGAGCCTCCGAACGACGGGTCGAGGAAACGGTCGAAGTTGTTGAACGTGATCGTGCACTGCCCCGGGGCGATCTCCCCCCACTCGTCGTTGCGGCCCCGGTTGAACGTGATGCCTGTGCCGGACGTGAACCTGATCCTGCCGGTCAGGTCGACGTAGGTGGGCGCCGCCGCGTTGTAGTTGCTCGCGAACGACACCTCCACTTTGATCGCGGGCGCGTCCCGGAACGGCTTGAGCGGCCCCGGCCTGTAGGTGGTGATCGCGCCCGAGCCCATTTAGTTCGTCGTCGGCGGGATGCCGGGCCTGCCGTACTTGCCGTTCCGGACCTGTCTCGAGGTGACGTTCGCCTCGATCTTCTCGCCGTCGAGGTAGATGTTGATCTCGTGCACCT
>DATLUW010000741.1:0-9419 GCA_035577825.1 Actinomycetota bacterium
CCCCCGGCCCCAAGACGCGATCCCGATGCGCCACAGGATCACCCCGGCCAGAAGGAACGAGGGGATCTCGATCACGCCGTGGGGAACGAGCCCGAGGACCAGGGCCCCGAACGGCAGGTGGAGCCCCGACCACAGGGCCGCGAGGCGGCCCACCGTGTATCCCGTCACGCCCACCGACACGGCCGGGCGCCAGAACAGCAGCGGGAACACCACCACCGGCACCACGACCAGCAGGACGTTGTGCAGGAAGACCCCGACGACCGTGAGGTTCACCGGCCCGAGGCCGGAGAAGAGCGGGTCGCGGCGGATCGCCTCGGTGCTCTGCCCGATGCTCACGAGGAGCCCGACGACGATGCCGGCAACGAGGACGCCGAACAGCTCGAACATCTGCCGCCCGACGGGACGGCGGACGTAGCGACGGACGTTCGTCGCGACCGCCACCGGGACGCGATCCGGCCGGGGCGGGGGGACCAATACGCCGCGCTCCGCCGGGTGGAGGAGCTCGTACGGCGACGGCTGATCCGGGCGGAAGGGCGGCGGTGACGCCGGTGACTCGCCGTGCTCGGTGAAGGTCCCCTCCGGCTGCGGGCGCGGGCGGCGGATCTCCATCAGCCTGGAGGCCTGCCGCCGCCGGCACGGGATCGGAGCAGCCCCCGCACGTATCCGGTCATCTTGGCCGCGTCGGTGAACGCCATCAGCGCGGGAACGCCGACCGCCGCGGCCGCCCGGCGGCGCGTGCCGGGGAACCGGCGGAACGCCCGACCCAGCGGCCTCCGCGCGTACGTCACGCCCGCCATCGCCGCGGCGGCCATGACCCGGCGGTTCCGCGAGGCGACGGCGGCGGCCAGCCCGCCGTACACCGCGAACCGCAGCAGATGTCGCCGCGGGTACATCCCGGCCAGCGCGTCGCCCTCGGCGTAGGCGCGGTACTGCCGCCAGTGCCCCTTGAGGTCCTCCCGCGCCCGCCACCGCACGACGGCCTCGGGCACGAGCTCCATCCGCGCGCCCTGTTCCAACCAGCGGTGGTTCACGTACATGTCCTCGCCGATGTGGAGCCACTCCGGGTATCCGCCGGCCGCCTCGAACGCCGTTCGCCGGAACGCGACCGACCGCGCGGACGGCAGGAACCGTTCCTCCCGAATCTCCGAGGGGTCGGGCACGGCGATCGCCGCCGCGAGGTCCTGGAACAACGACCGCGTGAGCGCCTCCGAGGTGCCCATGGCGACGTCGGCGCCGCGTTCGATGGCGGGGAGGAGCGCGGCCAGCCACCCGGGGTCGAGCACGCAGTCGGCGTCCGAGACGGCGATCACGTCGTGCGTGGCCGCGCGGATCGCGAGGTTGCGGCCGCGGGCGATGTTCGCGCCGGGCTCCTCGAGCACGACCACGCCGTCGGCCGCGTGGAGCAGCTCGGCCGTCCCGTCGATCGAGCCGCCGTCGCAGATCACGACCTCGTCCGGCGGCCGGGCCTGCGCGGCGACCGACTCGAGGAACTCGCCGATCTCGCCCGCTGCGTCCTTCACGGTCGCGATCAACGACACCTTGACATCCGGAGTCATCGCCCGAGCGCCTTCTCATACACCTGCAGCGTGAGCCGCGCCGTCTCGTCCCAGCCGAACCGCTCCGCCCGGGCCCGCCCGGCGTCGCGGAGCCGGGTCGCGAGCGCGGGGTCGTCGAGCACGCGCTGGATGCCGGATGCGATCTCCCGGATCGAACCCGGGTACACGCCCAGCGCGGCGTCGCCGGCGACCTCGGGCAGCGAGGTCGTGTTCGAGCAGACGGTCGGGACGCCGCGCGCCATCGCCTCGAGCACCGGCAGCCCGAACCCCTCGTAGATCGCCGGGTACACGAACACGTCGGCCAGGCGGTAGAGCGCGTCGATGTCGGCTGAGGTGACCCGGCCCGTGAGGACGATGTCGCCGGGGCCGGCCAGCGCGATCTCGCGGAGCAGCGCCTGCTGGTGCCACCCGATCGCCCCCGCCAGCACCAGCGCGTGGGGCACCCCGGTCGTGGCGACCCGGCGGTACGCCCGGACCAGGCGTACGAGGTTCTTCCTGGGCTCCAGCGTGCCGACCGACAGGATGTACGGCCTGGGGATCTTGAGCCGCGCCAGCGCCTCCGCCGGGTCTCCGTGCGCCTCGGGCAGCGCGGCGGCCAGCGGGATGACGTGGACCCGGGACGGGTCGACCTTCGTTCGGCTGAGCAGGTCCTCGGCCGTGGCGCGCGAGGGCGTGACGATCGCGTCCGCCCGGCGGAGCGTGGCCCGCAGGCCCGTCCGGTAGACCTGCCGCCACTGCCGCGGGAAGAACGACGGCACCGCGAGGAACGCCAGGTCGTGCACCGTGACCACCAGCTTCTGCCCGCCCGACGCCGGCGGCACCGCGACGGCAGATGCCGCGTGCACGAGGTCGCCCCCCGCGAGCGACGCCGGCAGCCCTGGACGGGCGGTGAGGTTCCACCTCGGGTACAGCCAGCGGATGGCGGCCGGAAGCTCCACCGGGGCGAACTCCCGCAGCAGCGCCTCGTCGGCCGCCGACGGGCTGGTGTCGAAGCGGGCGTGGAACGGCCGCACGTCGACCGACGGGTCCTGCCGGACGAGCGCGGGGAGGAGGTTCCGGACGTACGTGCCGACCCCGCCCGGCGCTGGCGAGTACAGCTGATCGACGTGGAAGGCGACGCTCGTCATGCGGTCGCCTCCACGCACTCGCACCCGTCCGGCCCCACCGTCGCCGCGTGCCCGGTCCCGGGATCGAGGTCCAGCCGGTCGCCGGCCCGGAGCTCGAGGTCGCCCTCGTCGGTGTGGAACACGATCGAACCGCGCAGGCAGAACAGCACCTTGCGGTAGCCGTGGTCGTGCCGGCCGTAGCGGTCGCCCGGGCCGTTTCCCCAGAACCGCGGCGCGGAGGCGCCCTCGGCCGTGAATGCAGTGAGCGCGTCCTGACGGCTTTCGACGGCGCCGGGGGTCCGCACTGCGGCCATCGCGCTAGATCACGCCCCGTTCGCGGAGGCCCTCGAGATCCTCTTCCGTGAGGCCGAGCTCCTTGCGATAGACCTCGTCGTTCGCCGAGCCGGCCGGGAGGCCGGGATGCTCGACGCGGCCGGGCGTCGCCGACAATCGGGGGTGGGGCTTCACCAGCAGCACCGAACCGAGCTCCTCGTCGGGGTGGCGCTCGAGCGTCTCCCGCGCGACGTAGTGGGGGTCGGCCACGATGCCGGCGGCGTCGAGGATGGGCGCGGCGGCGGCGTGGTGTTCCTCCATGAGTCGAAGCACCTCGTCGAGGTCGTGCTCCGCGAACCACGCCTCGATCACCTCGTCGAGCGCGTCGACGTTCGCGAGCCGGGCCTGGTTGGTGGCGAACAGCGGGTCCAGCATCAGCTCGGGCCGGCCGATCACCGTGAGGATGCGTTCGGCGACGGACTGCGAGGTGCCGCTGATCGCGACCCAGCTCCCGTCGCGGGTCTGGAAGGCGCCCCGCGGCGCCGAGTACACGATGCGGTTCCCGATGCGCCCGGGGATCACGCCGAGGGTGTCGTACACCGCGGCGATCGGCCCCACCAACGAGAACAGCGACTCGACCAGCGACAGGTCGATGACCTGGCCGGCGCCCCCCCGGGCGTCCCGTTGGTACAGCGCGAGCATCACGCCGAACGCTCCCATCAGCCCGGCCACCTCGTCGGCCAGCGCGACGGCCGGCAGCACCGGCGGCCCGTCGGGGAACCCCGTCATGTGCGCGAGGCCGGAGAGCGACTCCGCCAGCGAGCCGAACCCCGGCCGCGGCGCGTACGGGCCGGTCTGCCCGAACCCGCTGGTGCGCAGGATCACGAGCTTCGGGTTCCGCTCCAGCAGGCGGTCGGGGGCGAGGTTCCAGCGTTCCAGGGTTCCCGGGCGGAACGACTCGACCAGCACATCGGCCGTCCCGACGAGCTGCAGCAGGAGGTCCTGCCCCTCGGGGTGCGAGAGGTTCAGCGTGACGGGGCGCTTGTTCCGGCCGACGTGCTTCCACAGCAGGGAGACGTCCCCGGACTTCCAGCCCAGGTTCCGCGCGGTGTCGCCCTGCGTCGGGTGCTCGACCTTGATCACGTCCGCGCCGAAGTCCGACAGCCGCGCGGTCGTTCCCGGCCCCGCGATCACGGTGGCGATGTCGATCACGCGAACGCCCTCGAGCGGGAGGGCGGTGGGGTCGGTCACGACTGCTCGCCCGTGTCCTCGGCGGCCCCCTCCTCGATCCGCTGCGCCTCGTCCCGGGCCCGCGCGAGATCCTCGGGCCGGACGAAGACCCGGCTCGTGCCGCCCATCCCCGGCGCGAGGCGGTAGGGGCTGTCCGGGCTGTCGCTCTCCGACACGGCGGGGATGCCGACCGATCGGAGGTGCCCCGCGAGCAGGATGGCGTCCATCAGTGGGAACGTGCCGAGCTCGACCGGCTCCCCGATCTCGCTGGTGAGGTCGGCCATGTCCTCCCGGGCCGAACCATCGGGATCTTCGTCGTCGGGCACCGCATCGATCGTGGCGTCGTCGTCCATGCGCCTATGGTGAACGATCCGCCCGCCCCATGGCACGCGGTCGACCTGCCGGTTCCGGGGCTCGAGGAGCCCGGCTCAGCTTCCGTCGTCGACGTCGTCGAGCGACTGCACGGCCTCGCGTGCCGACTCGAGGTCATCCGCGCGGACATCGACCCGGACCAACCCGCCGCCCTGGAGCATCTCGACCATGCCGAGTGCCGTGCCGCCCCCGAGGGCCACGGCCGGGTGGGGCTCGGAGTCGCCTTCGGCCACCGCCGGGATGCCATTCGATCGAAGGTAGCCCGCGACCAGGAGCGCCTCGTCCAGCTTCCACGCGCCGAGATGGTGCACGATCGCACCGCCGGTCGCATGACGGCGGCCCAAGCGGTTCGACCGGTCAAAGAAGCGAACCGCAGCCGGCTACTGCGCGTCGCCGCGGCCGTGGAAGGTTGGCACGCCGCGGCGGGCGAACGGCATCCGGGTGGCGGCGCGCCATCCGGAGACACGGCGCGTCTGCAGCGCGCCCATCCCGGTCGCGTCGAGCCGCCCGGCCATCGCCCACGGGTTCGACGACGGGGTCTCCTCGTCCTCGGCGAAGTACCGCTCGAGGGCAGCGATCACCGCCGCCTCCTCCGAAGGCGAGAGACCGCCGGGCAGGTCGAAGCGGTGTCCGGAGGAGCTCACAGGGGGATGTTCCCGTGCTTGCGGGGCGGGACGGCCTCGCGTTTGGTGGACAGCATCCGAAGCGAACGGATCAGCCGCGACCGCGTCTCGGCGGGTTCGATGACGTCGTCGACGTAGCCGCGTTCGGCCGCGATGTAGGGGTTGGCGAACTTTCGCTCGTAGTCGGCGATCAGCTCGGCCCGCTTGGCCTCTTTGTCGTCGGCCTGCTCGATGTCGCGGCGCATGACGATGTTCACCGCGCCCTCGGGGCCCATCACCGCGATCTCGGCCGTCGGCCATGCGAAGTTCATGTCACCGCGCACGTGCTTGCTGCTCATGACGTCGTAGGCACCGCCGTAGGCCTTGCGCGTGATGACCGTGAGCTTCGGCACCGTCGCCTCGCAGTAGGCGTACAGCAGCTTCGCGCCGTGGCGGATGATCCCGCCGTACTCCTGCGCGGTCCCCGGCAGGAACCCCGGCACGTCCTCCAGCACCAGCAGCGGAATGTTGAACGCGTCGCAGAACCGAACGAACCGCGCGCCCTTCTCGCTCGAGTCGATGTCGAGCGTGCCCGCGAGCACCTTCGGCTGGTTGGCGACCACACCGATCGTCCGGCCGTCGAGCCGCGCGAATCCCGTGAGGATCGACATCGCGTACAGCGCGTGCACCTCGTAGAACTCCCCGTCGTCGACGATCTTCTGGATCACGGCGCGCATGTCGTACGCCGCACGCGGCGACGCCGGGACGATCTCGTTCAGCGATTCGTCGCGGGCGTCGACGTCCTCTGCCGGCGCGAACGACGGCGGGTCCTCCAGGTTGTTCGAGGGCAGGAACGACAGGAGGAAGCGAACCTGCGCCAGGCAGTCCTCCTCGTCCTCGGCCAGGAACTGCGCCACGCCCGAGCGCGAGTTGTGCGTCACCGCGCCGCCCAGCTGCTCGAACGACACGTCCTCGCCGGTCACCGTCTTGATGACGTCCGGACCGGTGATGAACATGTACGAGGTGTCGCGGACCATGTACACGAAGTCCGTGATGGCGGGGGAGTACACGGCGCCGCCGGCGCACGGCCCCATGATCAGCGAAATCTGCGGGATGACGCCGGACGACCGCACGTTCCGGTCGAACACGTACCCGTAGCCCGCGAGCGAGGTCGCGCCCTCCTGGATCCTGGCGCCGCCCGAGTCGTTGATGCCGATAACCGGCGCCCCGGTCGCCGCCGCGAGGTCCATGATCTTGCAGATCTTCTCGGCGAACACCTCGCCGAGCGATCCACCGAGGATCGTGAAGTCCTGCGAGAACACGAACACCTTCCGCCCGTCGATCGTGCCCCAGCCGGTCACCACGCCGTCCGTGAACGGCCGGTTCTTCTCCATCCCGAAGTCGTGCGCGCGGTGCCGCGTCAACGCGTCGGTCTCGACGAACGAGCCCTTGTCGAGCAGCAGGTCGATGCGCTCGCGGGCGGAGAGCTTGCCGCGGGCGTGCTGCTTGCGGACGGCCTCGGGGCCGCCGAGCTGCTGCGACTCGGCCTTGCGCTCCCGGAGCTCCTCGATCCGTTCGGCCACCGAGCGCGGCGAGCGCTTCGCGCTGCTGCCGTTGCCGGCTGGGTCCTGCGGGCCGTGGGTGGATGCTTCCTCGGTCTTCGCCATGGTCCGGCGAGTCTAGCGCCGGACGTCCGGGCGCCCCTTCGGCCGCGGTGGCGGGTCAGCCGGTAGCGCGGCGGGCCGGGCGCGCCGCGCGGCGATCGGTCATGGAGGCGCGGCGCGGGCCGGGGCCGGCGGCGGCCACCTCCCGGAGGGCGGCGCGCACGCCCTCGCGATACGAGCCCGGGTCCCCGTACAGGAACGCCCGAGCCTCCAGCCGCCTCGCCACGTCGTCGATGTCCCGGTCCATGCCCGCTCCTTCCGCCGGTGACCGTTCGACCCTAGGCGACGGCGACGGAGAACGTCCCGCGATCCTGTTGCGGTCCCGTGAAGTTCCGGGAACGGCTCAGTGACGGCTACCGACGCAGCTGGACCACGCCCACGATGTTCCCGTCAGGGTCCTTGAACCACGCCGAGAACACCTCGCCGGCGTCCGCGATCCCGTCGGCGTTCGTGTAGCCCTCGTACTGCTCGAACCGGATCCCGCGCCCCTTCAGGTCGGCCACCTCGGCCTCGATGTCGGGCACCTCGAACCCGAGGTAGGTCGCCCGGTTCGATCCGGCCTCGCCGCTCGGGTAGACGAGGAACCGCGTCCCGGCCCCGGCCGGGTAGAACACGCCCGCGGGGGCCACGCTGCTGGGCGTGAAGCCCAGGGTCTGCTCGTAGAACTCCCGAGCCCGGTCGATGTCGGACACGGCCACGGTCGGGTACGCGTGCGCGTTGGTCAGCATCGGCACCACCTCCGCGGCGAACCTACGCGCCCGAAGTTCGGTCGGCAAAGTCAGTCGTCGAGGTCGACCGGGCCGCCGCTGCGCCAGTACTCGCCGTGGTCGCGCGAGAGGAGATCCTCGTCCACGAGGTAGCGGCGGAGCGAGGCGTGGTCCGGGTGGAACCGCTTCAGCACCTCGACCACCTCGCGGTCGGGGTACCGAACGCCCACGTCGAACTCCAGCGCCAGGCGGTTCAGGACGACCAGCCGCTTGGAGCGTTTCGCCGGGATCTCCTTCAGCCGCCCGCCGACGAACCACTGCCGCAGCACGGCCTCCTCGGCCTCGTCGACCGCGCCGAGTGCCATCCCGGGGTCGCGCGGCGGAGCGGTGGCGCGGGCGGCCTCGCGCAGGGCGTCCGAGGCCAGACGGTACGTCCGCCGGTCCTCGTCCACGGAGGCGATCCCGGCGGACGCGAGGCGCGTCAGGTGGCGCCGGACCCGCGCGACCGGAAACGCGGCGTCGCGGGCGATCTGCTCGGCCGTCCGCGGGCCGAGCGCGAGCATGCCCGCCACGGCGAGGCGTTCGGGGTCGGCCAGCGCCCGCAGGACGTCCTCGGCGGTGATCGCCTCGCCGTTCATCCCGTCACCCCTGCGTCCTGCGCGAACCGCGCGCCTACTGCCAGACGAACAGCCCGAGGTCGTCCTCGAACTCGCGCACCGGCGCGGGGCCGTCCAGTCGCCGGAAGTACGCCTCGATGAGGAACACGCGCGTCCCGTCGACCAGGTGCCCGGCCACCGCGTTCCCGTCCGCGCCGCTCCCGGTCACGTGGATGTGGACGAACGGCTTCCCGTCCTTGAGCGACACGTTCCCGACGCCCCCCGAGATCTCGTGCGGGGCGTCGTGCTCGTGGCGTTCGTACTCGTGGGTGTCCTGCCGGTAGTAGGCGACGGCGAGGCGTTCGACCGCGCCCACGATCTGCAGGGTCGCCGCCTCGAACCCGAGCTCCGCCGCGGCCTCGTTCAGCCGGTCCAGCAGGTCGTCGCCGCGTTCGAGCCGGACGAACGCGGCCGAGCCGTCGGTGGAGGGGTAGATGCGCATGTCGGTCTCGCTCCTTCGCCGGATCGGGGATGTCAGTGGGGCAGGGTAGCGTCCGGCGGGCCGGACCGGCCGCGGACCGCCCGCGGACGCGGCACGGGGGGGAACCGTGGACCTGACCGAGGGGCAGCGACGGACGCTGCGCGAGCTGATCGGCACGGGCGAGGGCGACGACGCCGTGCCGCCCGGCGCCCCCGAACGCCTCCGCACCCGGCTGGATGACGCCCTTGGTGGGCTGCACCTCGCCGACCCGCTGTGGCTGTCGAAGGGCCGGCTCGACGAGCACGCCCGATGCGAGGGCATGCTCCAGGCGTCGCTCCGGGGCGAACGGGACGAGTTCTCGCACTCGGCGCAGAGCGCGGCGGGAACGCTGATGCACCGGGCGGTCCAGCTCGACGTCGCGGTCGAACGCGCGGCGGATGTCCGGACCGTCGTGGAGCGCGCCGCCGAGCGGCTCATCGACCAGGACCCCGGATTCGCTTCGCACTGGAACGGCATCGACCCGCTCGACCGAGCCGAACGGCTGGCCGAGGCGGCCGCGTCCCTCGTCCAGTTCCGCGAGCTGTTCCCGCCCATCCCCCGGTCCTGGCAGCCGGTCTCCGAGCAGCCCCTCCGCACGCGGGTGGCCGACGGCCTGGTCGTGCTTTCCGGGCGGCTCGATCTCGTGCTCGGGCGTCGCCGGCGCCTGCTGATCGACTTCAAGTCCGGCGAGGCCCGGCCGGCGCACGTGGACGACATGCGGTTCTACGCGATGCTGTGCACGTTGACGCTCGGGCGCGCCCCGTACCGTGTGGCCACGGTGTTCCTGCAGTCG
>DATLUW010000742.1:0-2385 GCA_035577825.1 Actinomycetota bacterium
TGTTGCCGGCGCAGACGTTCTTGGGGCTCGGCTGGGCGGAGATGGCGGGCAGCGCGTTCACCGTCACGGTGGCGCTCCCCGAGCCGATGTTCGAGCAGTTGGCATCGGCGACGCTGGTGACGCTGTAGATCGTCGTCGAGAGCGGGCTCACCGTCCGGCTCGCGGGGCTGGTCGTGACGCCGCTCTGCACCACGCCGTCGGACCAGGTCACGGTCCAGGGGCTCGTGCCGCCGAGCGCGGCCTGGATCGAGGCGGAGTTGCCAGGGCAGATCGCCGTCGAGCCAGAGACGCTGGCCGTGGGCTTCGGCTTGACCGCCTGGACCAGAGCGGGCGTGGACGTGCTGGTGCTGAAGTTGGCGTTGCCGTTGTACACCACGGTCAGGTTGCGATTGCCCGACGCCAGCGCCGAGGTGGTGAACGTCGCGACGCCCGACGCGTTGAGCGCGATGCTGCCGCCGATCACGGTCGAGCCGTCTTTGAAGCTGACGGTGCCGGCGGGAACACCGGCGCCCGGAGCGACGACGCTGACGGTGGCGGTGAGCGTCACCGCCTGGCCGGCGCACGCCGGATTGAGCGAGGAGACGAGTGCCGTGGCCGTGCCCGCCTTGCTCACGACCTGGGAAAGATTCGCGGAGGTGCTCGCAGCGTAGAGCGCGCTGCCACTGTAGACGGCGCTGATCGTGTGGCTGGCGGCCGTCAGCGAGGAAGTGCTGAAGCTGGCGACGCCCGACCCGTCGAGTGGGAGGGCGCTGGCGATCACGCTCGCGCCGTCCTTGAAGTCGACGGTGCCCGTGGGCGTGCCGTTGGCGCCCGCGACCGTGGCCGTGAACGTGACCGACTGTCCGAACACGGCGGGATTCTGCGAAGAGACGAGGCCCGTGGCCGAGGCCGGCTTGTTCACGGTCACGCTGGCGCTGGTGCCGGCGCCGAGCGCGGCGGCGACGTCGGTGGCGGAGAGCGTCTGCAGGCTGCCGCCGGTCCAGAAGGTGAAGCTCGACAGGGTGCCCGAGCCGGCGACGAGCGACAGGTTGCCGCCGCCGGCGCCGTTGTCGTCGGCGATCGCGGCCGCGACGTCGGAACTGCCGATCGCCACGTCGGGCGCGGCACTGCTGATCATGTTCCAGTCGGCATCGACCGCGTTGACGCGCACGTTGTTGAGCATGGCGACGCCGGAGGTCTGGGCCGTGGGCGCGCCGGTCTTGCCGGTGGCGGTGCCGGGCGCGGCGGTCTCGCCGGGCAGCAGGATCTGCAGCTTGGCCGCCGGCCCGGGATCGACGGCGAAGCTCGCGCTCGGCTGACCGGTGGCGATCGCGGGCGAGGTGGCCGACGTCGCCGACAGGGCGACCAACTCGGCCTTGCGCAGCGTGGTCGCGAGCGTCGTGGTCGAGTGGCCGCTGGTGAAGCTCACGTTCGTGGTGTAGTTGGGGCTGCCGCCGGGGCCGGACCAGGCGACGGTCTTGGCGCCGCTGTAGGTGGCGTCGACGTTGAACTGCCGGTCGGCGGCGACCAGCTCGACGAGATTGAACGCGACGCCCGCCGCCTGGTTCGGGGCGGCGCCGGCGATGCCGCTCGAGGCGACCGTGGCGCCGTCGGTGAGCGACTGGCCGGGGAGCACGACGAAGAGCCGCAGGGCGCCGACCGCCTGGGACAGCGACCCGAAGTTGGTCACGTCATTGCTCACGCCGACGATGGTCGCGGTGCCCGGGTTCGCCGAGGTGCGGAGCATGTTCCCCGACACCGGCAGGGTCCCGCCTTCGACGGCCTGGACCTGGATGCCGCCGAGCGTCAGGTTGTCGAGCCGGGCCGCGGCGGTGACGGTGATGTTGATGGTGATCGACGAGGCGGTGATGGCACCGACCGAGGCCGAGATGTCGTTGGGGGTCGAGCCCCCTCCCACCTTGCCCGGGGTCGCGGTGACCGCGGCCGCGGGGTTGAACTGCCAGCCGCTCGGAGCGGTCAGGACGAGCGTCCCGCTCGTCTTGAAGTCGTTGTTGTTCGCTTCCGTGAGAACGATCGCGCCCAGCGTGGTGTACGCGGGCGCGACGCCGTTCTGCGCCAGATCGGCCGAGACGTTGGTACCGCCCGAGGCCGGAGTGGTGGTCGTCGTTGCAGCGGCGGTCATCGCCCCGAAGGCGAGTAACACGATCGCCGAGATCGTGATGACAAGAGTCCTGGCCACGTTGCCCTCCCCGCAAGTGGAGCTGCAGTGAACTGTTCACTGGGACAAACGCATTGTTCATGCCCACTGAACTCGGCGCGCGGGATCGGTGAGGGACAAGGAGTTGGAGGGATTCGCGCTCGGCGGCGGCTCGAGATTCGGGGTGGTTCCCTCGGCGGCTGGGTGAGACCGCCCTCTGGCGTGGGGATCTCACCCGGCCCGGGCCG
>DATLUW010000743.1:0-2131 GCA_035577825.1 Actinomycetota bacterium
GTCGCCGCCGCTGCACGTCTACCACGGCGAGGACGAGTCGTTCTACGTGCTCGAAGGCGAGCTCACGTTCAAGGCCGGCGACGAGACGTTCGAGGCCGGGCCCGGCTCGTTCGTGTTCCTGCCGCGCGACCTGCCGCACACGTTCGTCGTCGAGGGCGACGAGCCCGCGCGCCTCCTGACGCTCCTCACGCCCGGCGGCGGCGAGCGCTTCTTCGTCGACGGCGGGCGACCGCCGGAGCACGAGGGCCTGCCGCCGGCGGGGCCGCCCGACATCGAGCAGCTGAAGCGCGTCGCCGAGCAGTACGGCAACGAGATCGTCGGGCCGCCGCTGCAGCCGAAGGCGACGGCCCAGGGCTCGTAGCTCAGACCTCCTTCGGCACGTGCCCCGCGAAGACGTGCCGCATCACCTTGTGACCGAGGTCGGCCGTCGGGGCGAACATCAGCGGGCAGCCGCCGTCGATCACCGTGATGCCGTGCCGGTGCCCGTAGTCCGTGGCGGTTTCGGAGACGCTGCCCGCTCCCGGGCCGCGGTGCATCCATACATGCCCGATCCCGAGCTCGGCGCACTCGTGCATCGTCTCCTCGGCGCGCTCGGGCCGCGTGCCGATCACGACCGCCTGCACTCCGCCGGGAATCGACTTCAGGTCCGGGTAGGCGCGATCGCCCTCGACCTCGGCGGCATTCGGGTTGACGGCGAAGACCTGGTACCCGCGCTCGCGCAGGCGCCTGTAGACGTTGTTGCTCCCGTGGGTCTTGGGCGTGCGCGACACGCCCGTGACGGCCACGCGCTCGTTGGACAGGAACGCCGTTGCGGCGTCCTTCATGCTCGTCATGGGTTCCTCCCTTGTCGGTGCAGTGCTAGCTTCGCCCGGGTGACGGACCGCGGAATCGGGACTTCTCCGCATCGTTGGTGCCTGGAAGTCCGCAGCTCGACCCGTACGCTTCCGATGCCGGCATGAACACGAAGAACATGGTCGAGCTGCCGGGCGGGACGTTCCGCATGGGGTCGGACCGCTTCTACCCCGAGGAGCGGCCGGTCCGGGAGACGGCGGTCGACGGCTTCCGGATCGACCGCCATCCGGTGACCGTCGCCGAGTTCCGCCGGTTCGTGAAGGAGACCGGCCACGTCACGTGGGCGGAGCAGGCACCGCGCGCCGAGGACTACCCGGACGCCGAGCCCGACGATCTCGTACCGGGCTCGCTCGTCTTCGAGAAGAGCCAAGGGCCGGTCGACCTGCGCGACTTCCACAACTGGTGGAGCTGGACCCACGGCGCCGACTGGCGCCATCCCGAGGGCCCGGACAGCAACGTCGGCGGCCGGGAGCTGCATCCGGTCACCCATGTTGCGTACGCGGACGCCGAGGCCTACGCCGCCTGGGCGGGCAAGTCGCTGCCGACCGAAGCCGAGTGGGAGTACGCCGCGCGCGGCGGGCTCGACCAGGCGACCTACACGTGGGGCGAGGAGTTCGCGCCGAAGGGCCGGATGATGGCGAACACCTGGCAGGGCGAGTTCCCGTGGCAGAACCTGCTGCTCGACCGCTACGAGGGCACCTCGCCGGTCGAGACGTTCCCGCCGAACGGCTACGGCCTCTTCGACATGGCCGGCAACGTCTGGGAATGGACGGTCGACGACTTCGACCAGCAGGGCGTCCACATGTGCTGCGCGCCGAGCCGCGACGAAGGGGAGCTGTTCCCACGCAAGGTGATCAAGGGCGGCTCGCACCTCTGCGCGCCGAACTACTGCCTGCGCTACCGGCCGGCGGCGCGGCAGGCCGAGGCGGTCGACTCGACCACCTGCCACATCGGCCTTCGCTGCGTCATCCGGGCCGGGTGATGCGACCGGGGCAACGCGGTTGGAACGTGCTCACCTCGTCTTCACACGGAGGAGCACGAGGTGACCAAGCGGTTCCGCGGCACGATCGACGTCGATACCCGCGACTCGCAGCGGACTGGGCGCCGTCTCTCCAGCCGGTCGCCCCGCCGCGCGACCGCTGCGCTCGCGATGATGAAGCGCGAGTAGGGGCGTGACCACCTCCGCGACGGACGCGCCCGCGTCGCGCCGGGAGGTCCTGGCGAGGCAGGGCCGCGCGCTCGTCCGCGCGATCCGGGAAGGCGACGAGGCTCAGATCGA
>DATLUW010000744.1:0-4755 GCA_035577825.1 Actinomycetota bacterium
CCCGCTGCCGCCGGCGGGAACCGTTCGAGGCCTCCTGATCGTCCGAATGGAACGCCGCCGCCCGCATCGTGTCGGTTCGACGAAGGAAGGAGTTCGACATGCGCTGACGACCCCGCCCGCTCGTGACCCGGATGGCAGCCGTGGCAGCCGTGGCGGCCCTCGGTCTGTCGGCATGCGGCGCGAAGGCCGGATCGGGATCCGGCGCGCCCGGTCCCACCACCGGGCAGTCCTCGCCGCCCTCCACCCTCCACGTGGGCGACCACGACAATGGACGGACGTTCGACGTCCCCGTGGGGACCCGGATCGACATGGTCCTCGGCAGCACCTACTGGAACTTCAAGCCGAGCTCCGACCCGGCGGTCGTCGCCGCGAACGGCTCGGTGACCGCCTCGCCTGCGCCCGGGTGTGTCCCCGGCGGCGGGTGCGGAACGGTCACGGAGGAATACGTGGTCCAGTCGAACGGGACGGCGGTCCTCTCGGCGCATCGGACGTCCTGCGGCGAGGCGCTTCTCTGCCGCCCCGGCCAGCGTTCGTTCTCGATCACGATCGTCACGAGCTGACGAACAGGAACGCCTCCGCGACGAGCTCGGGCCACACATCGGCACGCGACGCCGGGACGCTGGCCCACTCCCGCATCGGCCGGCCCTTGCCGGCGTCGAACCGCGACGCGCCCTCGCCGACCAGCTCGTCCACCCGCGCCGCGGGCAGCTTCACCACGAGCTCGCCGCGGACGAGCATCGCGAAGATCTTCCCGCCGACGCGCAGGCCGGGGTTCGATCCGAACCCCGTTCCCTCGGTGACGCCCGGACGACCCCGGTAGGCGTCGACGATCCTCTCGTAGACCGCTTCAGGTGAGGTCATGCCCGCCATTGTCGACAGGACCGCCGACACGCTGCGCGGGCGATCCGCCGCCCGGCCCGCCCCGGGGAGTCCGAACGGCGGCCGGTCGTGCGTTCGTCCCCTCAATAGACTGGTTCGGACTGCGGAAGCGAAAGCGGGCGGGAGGCCACGCCATGACCAAGTACGTCTACGACTTCTCCGAGGGCAACAAGGACATGAAGGACCTGCTCGGCGGCAAGGGCGCGAACCTCGCCGAGATGACGAACATGGGCCTGCACGTCCCGCCCGGGTTCACCATCACGACCGAGGCCTGCCTGACCTCGCTCGCCTCTGGAGGGTGGCCGCAGGGCCTGGACCAGGAGGTGCAGGAGCACCTCGAGACGCTCGAGGGGGCCATGGGCAAGCGCCTCGGCGACCCCGACGACCCGCTGCTGGTGAGCGTTCGCTCCGGCGCGAAGTTCTCGATGCCGGGGATGATGGACACCGTCCTCAACCTCGGCCTGAACGACGTCAGCGTCCAGGGGCTCGCGAAGCAGACGGACGGCGACTGGCGGTTCGCGTGGGACTCCTTCCGCCGCTTCGTCCAGATGTTCGGCAAGATCGTGATGGACATCCCGGGGTCGGCGTTCGAGGACGTGCTCGACGAGGCCAAGGAGCACAAGGGCCCGAGGGCGCAGGACACGGACCTCGACGCGGACGACCTGCAGGAGCTGCTCGGAAAGTTCAAGGACATCTACCGGCAGCACACCGGGAGCGAGTTCCCGCAGGAGCCCTCCGAACAGCTGCGCCTCGCGATCGACGCCGTCTTCAAGTCCTGGAACGGCAAGCGCGCGAAGGACTACCGGCGGCAGAACAAGATCAGCGACAGCCTCGGCACAGCGGTCAACGTGGTCGCCATGGTGTTCGGGAACCGGGGCATGGACTCCGGGACCGGCGTTGCGTTCACGCGCGACCCGGCCACCGGCGAGCGGCGGTCCTACGGCGACTACCTCCAGAACGCCCAAGGCGAGGACGTCGTGGCCGGCATCCGGAACACGCTGCGCCTCGAGGAGCTCGAACAGCTCGACTCCAAGTCGTACGCCGAGCTCCGCCAGACCATGGATACGCTCGAGCGCCACTACCGGGACATGTGCGACATCGAGTTCACCATCGAGAAGGGGACCCTCTGGATCCTCCAGACGCGGGTGGGCAAGCGGACGGCGTTCGCCGAATGGATCATGGCGAACGACATGCTCGGCGAGGGCCTGATCGACGCCGACGAGGCCCTCCTCCGGGTCGACGCCAACCGCCTCGAGGAGCTGTTCAAGCGGGTCATCGGCGAGGAGGCCGCGAAGCTCCGGCAGCCGATCGCCCACGGCCTGAACGCCTCGCCGGGCGCGGCCACCGGGCGAGTGGTGTTCACCGCGGACGACGCGGAGGAGCGCGCGGCGCAGGGCCAGCGCGTGATCCTGGTCCGGCGCGAGACCACGCCCGACGACTACCATGGCATGATCGCCGCGCAGGGCATCCTCACCTCCGCCGGCGGGACGAACTCCCACGCCGCGGTCGTGGCGCGCGGCGAGGGCATCCCGGCCGTGTGCGGCGCGGACGGGATCAGGATCGACATGGCCTCCCGGACGTTCACGGCGCACGGCACGAGGGTGGCCGAGGGCGACCACATCACGATCGACGGATTCAGCGGCACCGTCTACATCGGCGAGCTCGAACTCGAGGAGTCGAAGCTCGAGAAGGCCCGGGCCGGCGACCTCGAGGCCCGCCGCGAGCCGATCTGGGGGGCGTTCGACGCGTTGATGCGCCACGCCGACTCGAAGCGCCGCCTCCGCGTCCGGGCCAATGCCGACACGCCAGACCAGTCGAAGAATGCCCGCGATCGGGGCGCCGAGGGCATCGGGTTGTGCCGGACCGAGCACATGTTCCTCGGCGAGGAGCGCGTCGCGGCGGTGCGCAAGATGATCTTCGCCCAGTCGCCCCACGAGGAGGAGCAGGCCTACCGGGCGCTGCTGCCGCTGCAGCGCGACGACTTCGTCGGGATCTTCCGGGCGATGGACGGGCTGCCGGTGACGGTCCGGCTGCTCGACCCGCCGCTGCACGAGTTCCTGCCCAACCACGTGGAGGTCGCGATCGACGTCGCCCGGCGCGAGGAGCGCGGCGAGACCGGCCCCGAGCTCGACGAGGCGCGGGCGCTGCTCGCGAAGGTCGAGGACATGCACGAGGCGAATCCGATGCTCGGCCTGCGCGGCATCCGGCTGGGGATCGTGAAGCCCGGCCTGTACGCGATGCAGGTGCGCGCGATCATCGAGGCGGCGGTCGAGGTGCGGAAGGCGGGCGGCGACCCGAAGGTCGAGATCATGATCCCGCTGGTGGCCGTCCGCGAGGAGCTCCGGCAGATGCTGGACGAGCTCCAGCCCGTGGCACGGGAGATCCTGGAGCGCGAGGGCGTCGAGCTCTCCCACCTCGAGTGGGGAACCATGATCGAGCTGCCCCGCGCCGCGGTGACCTCCGGCGAGATCGCCGAGGTGGCCGAGTTCTTCTCGTACGGGACGAACGACCTGACGCAGACCGCGTTCGGGTTCAGCCGGGACGACATCGGGAAGTTCATGGCGATGTACGAGCAGCGCCGGCTGCTGCCGGCGAACCCGTTCGTGACCATCGACCGGCTCGGGACCGGGCGTCTGATGCGGATCTCCGCGGAGGAGGGCCGGGCGTCGAACCCGAACCTGCACCTCGGGATCTGCGGGGAGCACGGCGGTGACCCGGCCTCGGTCGTGTTCTGCCACGAGATCGGGCTCGACTACGTGTCCTGCTCGCCGTTCCGCGTGGAGACCGCCCGCCTCGCCGCCGGCCAGGCAGCGGTGGGCAGCGCGGAGTCCGCCTCGAAGTGACCTAGCTGACCGGGCCCTCCGGTGGAGGCGCGAGCGGGACGCCGAGCGCGCCGAGGAACGCCTCCGGCTCGTCGAGCCCGAGCCCGAGGTGGCGGACGTTCGTTCGGAAGAACACGCCATGGCCGGGCGCCGGCGGGTCGATCGCGCAGAACACGATCCCCGTCGCGGAGCCGTTCGCCAGCCAGCTCCCGTGGAAGTCGGTGTGGACCCCGATGGCCCACCACACGTCGCGGTAGCGGCCGGCCGAGCGGATCGACGAACGCGGGACCTCCACCCGGAGCCACGCCCCCATCCGCACCTGCAAGGCGGTGTCGGTGAGCACGACCGATGAGCGCTTCGGGCCCATCCCCATCAGCACGAACAGCCACCGAAGCCGCGAGGAGTAGCGGAACGTGAATGTTTGGTTCATTCCCGGGCGGAGCATACGTTGCGGCCCCCGCGTCGGGGGCCGCTGCTACCCTCGCTCGGCGTGGGATTCGTGCGCCGCCACCCGGTCGTCACCGCCGGGCTCGCCCTCGTCCTGATCGCCGTCGGGCTGATCGCCGCGTCCGCGATCGCCGTGTGGAACTCCGCCCACACCGACGACGCCCGCAAGGTGGACCACACCGACGCCATCGTGGTGCTGGGGGCCGCGCAGTACAACGGCCGCCCCTCGCCGGTGTTCGCCGACCGGCTCGACCAGGCCAAGGTCCTGTTCGACCAGCACCGGGCGCCGCTGATCATCACGCTCGGGGCGAACGAGCCCGGCGACCGGACCACCGAGGCCGCCGCGGGCCGCGACTACCTCATCAACCGCGGGGTGCCCGCGAGCGCGGTGGTGGCCCAGCCGGACGGCCGCAACACGTACGAGAGCCTCCAGGCCGCGGCGGACTACATGGAGAACCGCGACATGAAGACCGCGTTCCTCGTCTCCGACCCGTGGCACAACCTGCGCATCAAGCGCATGGCCGGCGACCTGGGGATCACGCCGTACGCGTCGGCCGCCCAGCACTCGGCGGCGAGCTCGACCGGAACGCGCCTGTCCGGCTACGCC
>DATLUW010000745.1:0-3343 GCA_035577825.1 Actinomycetota bacterium
CGAATGTTGCCGACACCGCCGCCGAACCCGCTCCTCGCGCTGCTCCAGGCCGCGCTGGGACAGGCCCATCCGTTGATGGACGGCTCGGCCCAGCAGGTTCCGTACCAGGCCGGTGTTGGTGCTGGCCTCCCGTTCGATCCCGGTGGGCCGATGCGCGGTGGTGGTGACGTAATGACGCCGCCGCCGACGCATCCGCAGGGGCAGGGACTCGCCCCGCCCGATGGCGGACTTGGTGAGAACGCGCACCTCGGGTGGGGTACGGCGCCGCCGATGGACTACCACACGGCGCTCGCGTCGACGACGCATCCACATGTGGTGAATCCTCATGCGATGCCGCAGCCGGGCACGCCGGCGTCGGCTCTCAAGGGGGCGGCCGCGAATCGCAGGACTCCCGCGCGCCGGCCGACTGCCGGTCCGTCACGTCCCCCCGATCGCCGCGTCGCTGCATCCCGCTTCCCCAACCCCACCCCCGACGCGGCGCGCAAAGCCTTCGGCGGTCCGGCCGACATCGCACGGCGGATCAGGGAAATGGGCGCGGGGGCCTACTACTAACCGATGCCCGCCGTCCCCGACCTTTCCGCGTACCTCGTCTCGAACGGGGAGACACCGCCGAACCCGACGAAGTTCAACAACCTCGTCAACGCAATCCAGGACTCCCTCAACAACGTCGGGAACCCGGCGAAGACGACGTGGTCGCCCGGGCAGATTCTCGGCCCTTCGCAGCTCTCGCAGGGTGGCGCGGCCACTCGGCAAGGACTGATCTGGAACGGCTCCTCTTGGGTTCCGGCCGGTATCGGTGCGCTCGCCGTCAGGACAGTCACCTCCACAGTTGACGTCCAGAACACCACTACCGAGACGGATCTGCTCACCGGCACGACCGGCTCCGGCTACCTGACGATCCCCGCTAACTCGCTCGTCGCGCTGGGCGGCATCCGCCTCGTCATCGGCGGCGACTACCTCAACAACACCGGGTCGAACCGCACCATCCGGTTGAAGGTGCGTGTGGGCACCGCGGTCGCCCTGCCGGCGTTCACGACCTGGACGCCACTGTGGGACTCGGACGTGTCGGACGTTATCTCGTCGAACGCGAACCGTCGCGCGTGGGAGCTCGAGCTCGACTTGCAGGCGCTCAACTCGACCGCTTCGCAGAACTGCGGCGGCCTGTTCGAGATGTCCGCCACCACCGCGCCGACGACAGGGCTGGGTCCGCTCGCAGCAGCCTCGTCGTCCGCGATCCTGGCACCGTTCACCGGGGCGGCCACGGCAGTCGACTACACGAACGACACCGGCATCGTGTTCACGGTCATCCATTCCTTCGCGTCGGCGTCGCTTTCGATGCGTGTGCTGCACGCCCGTCTCGAAGTCTCCTCGAGCTGATGGCGAGCGATCTGGCCCAGTACCGCGTCCAGTCGGGCGAGCGGTCGAACTACGCCAAGATGGACGGTCTCATCAACACCGTCCAGGGGTCGCTCCGTGGGATCGGCGACCAGTCGAAGAATGCGTGGGGTTCGGGTCTGATTCTGGCTCCGTCGCAGCTTTCGTCGGGTGGTGCGGTTGCCGGCAGCGTCATCCCGGGCGACTACGCGTCCGCGATCCTTGCTGACTCACCAAGGGGTTACTGGAAGTTCGACGAGGCGTCAGGCACTCTCGCGGACTCGTCGGGTAACGGGCACACGGGCACTCCGAACGGTGGGATCACGTATGGGGTTGCGGGCGCGGTCAACACTGCGATCAGGCTTGATGGGACTAGCGGCTACGTCAGCGTTCCCGATCACGCGGACTTTGACCTCGGCGACGTCCTCACGCTCGAGGCATGGGTGAACCCTACCGCCTTCCCCGATTTCATGATCGTGTTCGACAAGGGGAACTCTGCATATCGGTTGTCGATCTCCCCTGCTGGCAAGTTCCGTTTGGAGAAGGTCGGTACAGGTGTAATCGTTGCCTCCACGATCCCGATTCCTCTCGACGGGTTCTTTCATCAGATCGTCGCGACGAAGAACGCCGGGACGGTCAAGCTGTACCTCGACACCAATGACGTCACCGGCACCGTCACCAACCAGGTGCTCGGGGACAACGGGACTCAAATGGGAATCGGCGCCCAGCTCGACGGCACCCCCGCAGCCAAGTTCTTCAAGGGTGGTCTGGACGAAGCAGCGATCTACGCGACCGCGCTCTCACAGGCCCGTGTTATCGCCCACTACCAAGCGCGCGGCACACCCGTTTCACCGCAGACACTTATCTGGAATGGCACGAGCTGGGCGCCGACGGGAGTACGGCAGCACACCATCTACTCGACGACCTCCACCGTCGACATCGTCAACGACGCAACACAGAAGGATCTGTTCACTGGCAACCTCGCGACTGCCGGGTCGGCCGGGTTCACGATCCCACCGGTCACGGCTGGCAGCGTCGCCCGCATCGTCGCCGGCGGTGACTTCCTGAACAACTCGGGGGCGGGCCGCAAGATCACTCTCGGGCTTGGCCTCACCTCCGGCGGGGTGTTCACGCAGATGTGGGGCGACCTGAGCGTCAACATCGCGGTTGCGGCGACACGCCGGGCGTGGCGTCTCCGGGCGGCGTTCCAGTACAACGGCTCCTCCGCTGATCGCGTCTCGGGCGTGTTCGCGATGGCGGACTCGACGGCAGCCCTGACAGGACTGGGGAAGCTCCGTGACTCGACGCGTCCCGCCCTGTACGCCCCGTTCACGTCGATTGACCCCGCGGTTAATCCGAGCGGCAAGCGGCTCGTGCTTGCGCTCACCCAAGAACTCGCTGATCCGAACCTTTCGATGCGAACCCTGTTCGCCCGAGTCGAGGTGACAATCTGATGGCCTACTCCCCCGTGCCCTACTCGCCACACCCGTTCTACGGCGGCTACCGCGGCGGCCCATACGGGCAGTCCGTCGCCAGACTGTACCGGCCCACGTTCAACAATCCGGGTGGGTATCTCGGGCAGCAGCAGCCGTTCACGTCGCCGCTCATCAACTCGGTCACGAAGTCGGCTGCGCCGCTGTTCAGCCCGGCGCCGCTCGGTGGGAAAGGGCTCATGGGCGCGCCGAGTCTCGGCGCGGGTGGAACCCTGCAGAGCGCCGGCGGCACCTCGAGCGGCGCCTCCACGTTCGGCGGCGACCCGGTGCTCGGCAAGGCTCAGGCGATGGCCGAAATGATGAACAAGCAGGCGCAGGCGGCGGCGGTCGCGGCGATGAAGACGAACCTGATCCGGTTCGGCGACCCCGATATGGTCAGGCGCGTCCTCGGCGGCGGCGGGACCGAGACGTACAACAAGGGGTCGATGGCCGGGCAGGACAAGAAGACGTACAAGTTCGCGGACGTCGCGAAGGCG
>DATLUW010000746.1:0-7122 GCA_035577825.1 Actinomycetota bacterium
ATGGAAGGTGTACGTCAGCCCGTCCTTGCTCGCGTCCCAGCTCTTCGCCCAGACCGGGACGATCTTGTTGTGGTCGTCGTAGGTCCCGAGATACGGCCAGATGCTCTGCCAGACCAGGAACGAGTTCGCCTGGAACCCCACGAACGGGTTGATCGAGTCGATCGTGCTGGTCGTACCGACCCGGAGCGTCCCTCCCTCCACGACCTGCTGGCTCGCGCCGCTCTTCTGGGGTTCCTGCTTGCCGCCGCTGCTGCACCCGACGCCCACGACGGCGACGACGGCCATCAGCGTGACGATCCGCTTCCGGCGCAGCCGGCTTTGGCTCCTCGGTGTCCGGTTCCCAACCACGTCCACTCCCCCTAGTCCCGCTCGATCGCCCATTCTGCAGGCATCCGCCCCCGGAAGGAAAGTCAGCAACCGGTCAGGCCGGACCTGAGTAGACCATCACTCCGCCCGGTACACGACCTCGCCCTCGACCATCGTCAGCACGCACCGCGCGTCGCCGATCTCGTCCGGGGTCAGAGCGAACAGGTCCCGGTCGACCACCGCGATGTCGGCGAACTTGCCGGGTTGGAGCGTTCCGGTCTCGCCGTCCAGGCGGTTGACGAAGGCCGACCCCAGCGTGAACGCTTCGAGGCTCGTCGCGAGGTCGAGGCGTTCGTCCGGGAGGAACGGCTCCCGGTCGGGCTTGCCCTGCGGCACCCGCGTGATCGCCACCTGGATCTGCGCGAGCGGGTCCGCCGTCGACACCGACCAGTCGCTCCCCATGGCGAGGCGGGCGCCCGCCGCGACCAGCGAGCGGAACGGGTACTGCGTGGCCGAGCGCTCCGGGCCGAGGAACGGCAGGGTGAGGTCGCGCATCTGGTCGTCGAGGGACGCCCAGTAGGCCTGGGCGTTCGGTACGACGTCGAGCGCGGCGAACCGGTGCACGTCGTCGGGATGCACGACCTGGATGTGCGCGATGTGATGCCGCGCGTCGCGGGCGCCGTTCGCCATGCGGGCCGCCTCCACCGCGTCGAGGGACTCGCGGACCGCCCGGTCCCCGATGGCGTGGAAATGCACCTGGAACCCTTCCGAGTCGAGGCGCGTGACGGCCGCCTTCAGCGCCTCGGCCTCGACGAAGCTGATGCCACGGGCCGGCGCGTTCCGGGACTCCGCCCCCACGTAGGGGTCGAGCATCGCCGCGCTGAAGTTCTCGCACACGCCGTCCTGCATCACCTTGACCGTGTCGCACCGGAGACGCCGGGCGCGGCCCCGGGCGCGTCGTTCGACCAGATCGTCGACCTGCTCGAGGCCGCGATGCCGTTCCCACCACAGCGAACCGGCCACGCGGGCGGTGAGCCGGCCGTCGGCCGCCAGCGCCAGATACGTGTCGAGGTGTTCCGGCAGGAGCCAGGCGTCCTGCCAGGCAGTGATTCCCAGCGAGTGCAGATGGGCCTGCGCGGTGAGGAGCGCCGACTCCCACTCGGCGGGCGTGGTCCGGGGGACATGGAGTTCGACCATGTCCATGGCGCCCTCGTGCAGCGTGCCCGAGGGTTCGCCGTCGGCGTCGCGTTCGATCCGGCCGTCCGGCGGGTCCGGTGTGTCGCGGTCGATCCCCGCGACGCGAAGGGCGGCCGAGTTCACCCAGGCGCCGTGGTAGTCGCGGTTGGGCAGGAAGGCCGGACGGTCGGGCACGACGGCATCGAGCAGCGACCGGTGCGCAATCCCACCGGGGAAGGAGTCCAGGGACCACCCGCCGCCGAGGATCCACGGTCGGCCGGGGTGCGCGGCCGCGTAGTCGCGCACCAGGGCGACGTACTCGTCGACGGCGTGGACGTCGTGGAGGTTGCACTGCAACATCTCCAGCCCGCTCGACGGTGGGTGGACGTGCGCGTCCTGGAACCCCGGAAGGACCGTCGCGCCGGGGAGGTCCACGACCTCGGTGCGGGGGCCGATGTTCGAACGGAGGTCGTCGCGCGTCCCGACCGCGGAGATCCGTCCGTCCCGGACGGCCACCGAGTCGGCCGGCGGCGAATCGGGGCCGCGTTCCGCCGAGAACACCCCGCCGGCGAGGACGACGAGGTCCGGGGGGCCGTTCGGGGATCCCTGGCTCGCCATGAGGGCGAAGGATACCGGCGGCCGGGGCGAGGCGAGTCGTGGATCTTCGAAGCGGTCTGCCCGGCTACTTGGACTTCTTGGATTGCTTCTTCTTGGGGGACTTCGGTGATGCGGCGGCCTGCTCCGGCTTCGGGGGCTTCGATGCTGTTCCGGCGTTGGCCTTCGTCCCGACCCGCTCGCGCCGGCCGGTGATGAGGTCCGCCACCAGCCCCGTCCACCCGGTCTGGTGCGACGCCCCGAGCCCGGCGCCGTTGTCCCCGTGGAAGTACTCGTGGAAGAACACGAGGTCGCTCCAATCCGGGTCGTCCGTGAACCGCTGGACCCACCCGTGCACCGGCCTGCGGCCGTCCGGCCCGGGAAGGAAGATCGAGATCAGCCGCCGCCGGATCACGTCGGCCACCTCGTGCAGCGTCATCTGCACGCCCGACCCGGTCGGGCACTCGACGGTCAAGTCGCCGGTCGGCGAATGGCCGAACCGTTCGAGCGCCTCGATCACGAGGTAGTTCACCGGGAACCACACCGGGCCGCGCCAGTTCGAGTTCCCGCCGAACATGCCCGACGTCGACTCGGCGGGCTCGTAGTCGACGGTCGCGGTGACGCCGCCGACCTCGACGGTGAACGGGTTCGCCAGGTGCCGCCGGGACAGCGCCCGCAGCCCGTACGGTGACAGCAGCGACTCCTCGTCGAGCGCCTCCGCGAGCACCCGCCGGAGCTTGTCGGCGTCGACGATCGACAGCCAGATCGAGTCGCCGTCGGGCGACTCCCGGAGCGACCCGACCTCCTCGGCGCCGATCCGGGCCCCGCGCGTCCGCTCGGTGAACCACGCGAACCGCTTCCGGAGGCTCTCGCCCCCCTCGACGTACGTCTGCTCCAGCTCGACGCCGGCGAGGAGCGGCAGGACGCCCAGGATCGACCGGTACTTCAGCTCCACCGCGGCCTGGCCCGGCGCGCTCAGGCGGTCGAAGAAGTAGCCCTCCTCGGCGTCCCACAGGCCCTGTTCGTTCATGGCCCGCGAGATCGAGACGAAGTGCTCCAGGAACTTCGTGATCACGACGTCGTAGGCACGATTCTCCTTCGCGAGCTCGGCCGCGATCCTCAGCATCGCGAGCGAGTAGAACGCCATCCACGCCGTCCCGTCGGACTGTTCGAGCTCGCCCGCGACGGGCAGGTGCGAGCGGTCGAACGGCCCGATGTTGTCGAGTCCGAGGAACCCGCCCTCGAACAGGTTGTTGCCCTCCGCGTCGACCCGGTTGATCCACCAGGTGAAGTTCGCGAGGAGCTTCAGGAAGATCCGTTCGAGGAACGCCCGGTCCTCCGCCCCGTCGATCACGTAGACCTTGAGCGCCGCCCACGCGTGCACCGGCGGGTTCACGTCGTCGAACGACCACTCGTACGCGGGAAGGGCGCCGTTCGGGTGGAGGAACCACTCGCGGGTGAGCGCGAGCAGCTGGTACTTCGCGAACCACGGATCGACGTGCGCGAACACCACCGTGTGGAACGCCAGGTCCCACGCCGCGAACCACGGGTACTCCCACGGGTCGGGCATCGACAGGACGTCCGCGGCGTCGAGCGAGCGCCAGTTCGCGTTCCGGCCGGAGCGGCGTTCGGCCGGCGGGGGCGGCTGGCCGGGGTCGCCGTCGAGCCACCGGCTCACGTCGTACGGGTAGTACTGCTTCGACCAGATCATGCCGGCGAACGCCTGCCGCATGACCACGGCCTCCTCCGGCGACGCGTCGGCCGGGGTGAGGGTCGCGTAGAACTCGTCCGCCTCGGTCTCACGTTCGTGGACGATCGCCCGGCGCACGTCGCCCGACCACGGGACCCCGAGGACGTCGGGGACCGACGCGTCTCGGAATCGCAGGTGCACCTCGGCCGTCTCGCCTGGCTGGACCTCCAGCCGGTACCACCATGCGGACTTCGTCCCCTCGTTCGCAGGGTTGACCGTGGCGGCGCCGCCGACGACGTGGTCGTTGATGCCGTCCTTCGGAGAGGCGCCACCGCCGGGGGTGCCGAAGACACGCTCGTCGTTCGTCTCGTTGTCGCAGAAGAGCGCCGTGGGCATCGCGCCGTCCGGGCCGGGCGCGGCCTCGAGCCGCCACGTGCCGAGGGCCTCGTGCTCGGCGACCAGCGCCACATCGCCATCGCCGTCGAGCGAGATTCGCGGCACCGGCGTCCCGGGGTCCCACGTCCAGGTGTTGCGGAACCAGAGTGACGGGAGGACGTGGATCGTGTCGGCCTCGGGCCCCGCGTTGCGCACCGAGACCGTCAGCAGGATGTCGTTCGGTTCGACCTTGGCGTAGGTCGTCTCGACGATCCAGTACCCGCCGTCGAACACGCCGGTGTCGAGCAGCTCGTACTCGGGGTCGAGGCGCCCGCGGGCGCGGTTCGTCTCGAGGAGGTCCTCGTAGGGGAACGCCTGCTGGGGGTAGTGGTAGCGCCACTTGAGCAAGGCGTGGCTGGGGAGGGCGTCCGTGAACCACCAGTACTCCTTCACGTCCTCGCCGTGGTTCCCCTCGTTGCCGGTGAGGCCGAACATCCGCTCCTTGAGGATCGGGTCGCGGCCGTTCCACAGGGCGAGCGCGAGGCACAGGCGCCCGTGGATGTCGGAGATCCCGGCCATGCCGTCCTCGTTCCACCGGTACGCGCGCGACCGCGCGTGGTCGTGTGGGAAGTACTCCCAGGCCGTGCCGCCGGGCGAGTAGTCCTCGCGAACGGTCCCCCACGCGCGTTCGGACAGGTACGGGCCCCACTGCGCCCACGGCCCTGCCTCCGAGAGCGGGCCCTCGGGCGCGCCCGCGGTGGCCAGGCGTCCGTGCTCGGCGGTGGGGGGCGTCGCCATGTGGAGCGTCACCCTCCGTGACCGGCCCGGCGAATGCAAGCCGGACGGCCCGAATCGAGGGCCACGTTCGTGGGAACACTCTGTGAACATGGGAGCCCGCTTCGATCCGGTCGGCGCCGCGCGGCGGCTGCGCTCCGCGGCCGACCCGCGCACCGGGCTCGCGCTCGCACGGACGGGGGCGGTGACGCCGCGGCGCGCGGTGGCTGCGTGGTGCACGGCGCCGTGGCTGGTCGGGCGGGGCGCCTCGCTCGGGATCCTGTCGCAGATCAACGCGCTCTCCGCGCCGAACAGGCCTGCGGTCATCGACGGCCTCGGAACCGTCACCTGGCGCGAGGTCGACGAACGCAGCAGCCGGCTGGCCCGCGCGCTGCGGGAGCTCGGCGCGGGGCCGGACGACACGGTCGCGACGCTCGTGCGCAACGGCCGCGAGGCGGTCGAGGCGGTGTTCGCGGCGCAGAAGCTCGGCGTCACGGTGGCGCCGCTCAACACCTGGGGGCGCGAACCGGAGCTCGCCGCGCTGCTGGACCGGCTCCGGCCGCGGGTGCTGATCGCCGACCCCCGCCACGCGGAACCCATCGCAGCGTCGATCCCACGGTCGACCGCGTTGGTGACGGTCGGCGAGGGCTACGAGCAGCTCATCGCGTCCCAGCCGCCGGCGCCGCTGTTCCCGCTGGCGATCCCCCGGCGGCACGGGCGGATCGTGATCCACACGTCGGGGACGACGGGGACGCCGAAGGCGGCGGCGCGGAGCGCCCGGTCGAGCGGGCCGCTCGCGATCGCCGGGCTGCTGGCCACGGTGCCGCTCCGGCGAAGCGACGTCGTGTACCTGCCGGCGCCGCTGTTCCATTCGTTCGGGCTGCTCACGCTGTCGCTGGGGAGCGCGCTGGGGGCGACGTTCGTGCTGCCGGATCGGTTCGACGCGGAGGAGTCCCTCGCGCTGATGGTCGAACATCGGGCGACCGTCGCGGCGTTCGTGCCGGTGATGCTGCGGCGGATCCTCGACCTCCCGCGGTCGCGGCGGAAGCCGAGGCCGGCCGCGCTGCGGGCGGTGCTGGCGAGCGGCTCGTCCATCTCGCCGGACATGCGCCGGGAGGTGAAGCGGTTCTTCGGCGACGTGCTGTACGACCTGTACGGGTCGACCGAGGGTGGGTGGGTCGCGGTGGCGACGCCGTCGGACATGGCTGCCGACGTCCGAACCGCCGGCCGGCCGGTCCGGGGCGTCGAGGTGGCGGTGTTCGACGAGGAGGGTGGACGGCTCCCGCCCGGCGGGCACGGCGTCCTGCACGTGCGGAGCGACGCGCTGTTCGAGGGCTACCAGTCGGGCGAGTCCACGGCCGAGCGCGACGGGTTCCTGTCGATGGGGGACATGGGGTGGCTGGAAGCGGACGGGCGCCTCTTCGTCGAGGGGCGGGCGGACGACATGGTCGTGGTGGGCGGCGAGAACGTCGACCCCGCCGAGGTCGAACAGGCGATCTCGAGGGTCCGCGGCGTCGACGACGTGGCCGTGGTGGGCGTGCCCGACCGGCAGTACGGGCACGTGCTGGCGGCGTTCGTCGTGGGCAGCGCATCGCCGCAGGCGATCGAGGCGGCGGCGAAGCGCGACCTGGCCTCGTTCAAGGTGCCGCGAACGATCGAGGTCGTCGACGAGCTGCCGCGAACCTCGACCGGCAAGATCCTCCGCCGCGAGCTGGGCGAACGCCTCGAGCGCTCGTCCGCCTGACGCGGGCCCCGAACGCGTCCGGGGCCGCGAGGTCCGGCGATGGACCCCGGGTGCGCGAGAATGCCCGTGCGCGCTCGGGAGAGGGGGACCAACTGGATCCGCAGGTTCGCTCCGCCCGCGCCCGAGCGACGGCCGCGGTCGGGCTGGTGGCAGCCGGCTCCGCGGTCGCGATCCTCGCCGCGGTGCAGGAGGCCGCCCGGCTGCTCCAAGTCCAGCGGCTGGGGGACACCTGCGCGATCTCCGGCGATCGCGGCTGCCGGCCGCTCGTGATCCCCGACACCGTCGACGCGCTGCATCGCCTCGACCGACGGGCGGGCGTCCTCCTGATCTCCGGGCTCTCGCTTCTCGCGGCCGGAGGTGTGGCCTGGCTGGTCTGGCAGCACCGCGCCCACCGGCTGCTCCGCGATCCGCTGGCGACGCCGGGGCTGCGGTGGTCGCCGGGCTGGGCGGTCGGGTGGTGGTT
>DATLUW010000747.1:0-2745 GCA_035577825.1 Actinomycetota bacterium
GTGGTGGTTCGTCCCCGTGGCGAACCTGGTGATGCCTCCGATCGTCGCCGGCGAGCTGTGGCAGGCGTCGGGCGGCGAGGACGACCTGCACGCCGACTGGCGTGCGCGTCGGCGGCCTGCGCTGCTCCGGTGGTGGTGGGCGTTCGTGCTGGGGGCAGTTGTGCTCGCGGCGTTCGCGCACGGTCAGGCGGATCCGGCCGGGGCGTCGTTCACCCAGGTGCGCCTGAACGCCCTGGTGCTGACGGCGGCGTGTGCGGCCGCGGCGACCGCCGGCCTGCTCGGGATCGGGCTGCTCCGGTCGATCGAACGCCGCCTCGAGCGCGCGGCGCCGTACGGCTCGCCCGAAGCACCTGAGCCTGCGGCAGAGGAACCACCTGCGGCGGAGCGCACCCGGACGCGGTGGGTGCTCGTCGGGTCGGCGTTCGCCGTGGGGGCGTTGGGCGCGTTCTTGTTCGTCAGCTCGCCGGCCATCGTCCCGATCGAGGATCCCGCATTCCACGACCCCAGCCCGGTCACGTTCTCCGCGCCGGCCGGCTGGCAGCAGCATGGTGGCGCGGAGCTCGGGTTCGTCATGTCGGCTCCCCGGGCGTGGCGCGCGGCCGACGACGGGAGCCCGGCGCTCCTTCGCCTCGAACCGTCGGACGGGGCCGACGCGGCGTGCCTCGTGATCGGCGATCCGCGGTCGGCCGGGCAGCCGCTCCCGGGCGTCGTGGCCGAGCTCCTGACGCAGATCCACGATCCGACGGTCTATGCCCTCGACGGGAGCGTGGACGTCTCGTCGCTCACGCTCGGCGCGGGCCGGGCGGAGCGCCTGCGCTTCACGGCACAGCAGCCGGCGGGGGAGCGGGGCTACGTCCAGTACGTGCTGGTCGACGACCGGGCCGGGTGGCTGATCGGCTGCGACGCTCCGCGTGCCGACGTCGGGTCCCTCGAGCCGACCTTCGAACGGATGATCTCGACGTTCCGGTTCGCCGGCTGACTCGGAAGCTCCGACGCGGGACGACGGCGTCGTGTTCGTCCCGTTGACTCGGCTCCCGTGCGGGCGAACAATGCGCCCGGTCGCAGGCCGCGTGAACGGAAGGGAGGGGAGTGCTCGATCCGCCCCTGGAGTCCGCCCGGCGGCGCGCGACCGTCACCGTCGCCCTGGTCGCGCTGGCAACGGGGCTCGCCGCGGTCGATTTCGTCCAGCAGGGCCTGCGGTGGTTCCAGCTGGCGCGGCTCGCGAACACCTGCGCCGTCTCGAGCGCCGTGGATTGCCGTCCGATCGACGCGACGGCCGCGGCAGCGGCGATCCACCGCCTCGACGTGCGGGCGCTCACGACCCTCATCGTGGATGCCGTCGTCCTGCTCGCGGCCGTGATCGCCTGGTGCGTGTGGCAGCACCGCGCGCAGCGCCTGGCCGGCGAGCGGCTCCTCACTCCGGGGCTGAAGTACACGCCGGGCTGGGCGGTCGGATGGTGGTTCGTTCCGTTCGCGAACTACGGCATGCCCGCCGCGACCATGGCCGAGCTTTGGCGCGCCTCCGGTGGCGACGCCGGGTCCGCTGTCGACTGGCGGTCCCGGAAGCTCCCCGCGTACTTCGGGTGGTGGTGGGGGTTCTGGGTCGCGCGGTCGCTGCCCTTCTTCCTCAGCGGCGGCCGGATCGACAAGGGCACGGCCTCCGTGGGGAACATCCTGTTCGACGCGGCGGTCCTCACGATCTCGGCCCTGGCGACGACGGTCTCTGGCGTCCTCGCCATCCTGCTGGTCCGTTCGGTGCAGTCGCGACTCGAACGCGCCACGCCGTTCGGGTTCGCTCCGCGGACGACGCAGGCCTCCCCGCTGCCGTGGGCCGCGCAGCCGCAGGCCACGCTGCCGTGGGGCGCCGGGCCGCCGACCGGGGTCGCGGGGCCGGCGCCGGGAACGCCGCCCGTCCAGCCGGAGCCGGTCGCGGCGGCCGCACAGGAGCCCGCGACCGACGGAACCGCCGAGGCCGGCGGTGTGGTCTTCCCGCCCCCGCCGCCGGGGATCGAGTTCCCGCCGCCGCCCACCTCGTACGCACCGCCGGAGCCACCGGCGTGGCGGTCCCCGCGGACGTTCGCCATCGCCATCGGCGTGGTCGCGCTGGCCGGGGTCGCGTTCGTGCTCTTCACGTCGCCCTCGATGCCGGCCGCCGGGACTGCCGTGACCAACCCGTCGGCGTCGCCGAGCGTGCTGGGCTCCGGCGACCGGCCGGCCGACTGGCACGACCACCCGGGAGACGGATTCACCGTGGCGGCGCCCGGCGACTGGGAGGAGGAGAAGACGCGTGTCGGTCCGCTCAGCCTGGTCGACCCCACCGGTACCGAGCGGATGGTGGTCACGACGGAGTCGATTCCCGGCGACGTCACCCTGCGCCAGTACGTCGAGCAGGCCATCGCACAGCTGAAGACCTCCGACAAGCTCAAGGTCCAGCGGGTGGACGTCCGTCCGGTCACCCTGCCGGCGGGGCCGGCCGAGCTCGCCACCGTCCACGCTTCGTTCAGCGGCGTCGACGAGACGCTGTTCCAGTACGTCCTCGTCGAGCCGGGCAAGGCCTGGGTGCTGACGTTCGCGGGGCTCGCGGACGACGAGCCAACGCTCGGGCCGCTCGCCGATCGGATCAGCGGAACGTTCGAGTTCGCCTGATCACGAGCGGCCTTCGCGGAGCGTGGGGATCTCGTCGATCTTCGACTCGTCGAGGTGGTCCCAGAGGATGCCGGGCGGGCGCTTCGAGGCTCCGGTCAG
>DATLUW010000748.1:0-2575 GCA_035577825.1 Actinomycetota bacterium
AACGGTGCATCTGACCAGCCGCTTCGAGGCTCTCTACCGGCCCGACGAGGGACGAGGGCCGAGGGCGGGGGATGAAGAAGACGTGGCAGAAAACCCACCTGACCTGCACGAACGACCTGCCATGGTGAGTCTACAAGAGCACTCCGCAGGCTTGCGAGCAACACACAGCAGGAACCGGCGGGGTGCGTCCTTGTTTCAAGCAAGACACGCTCGAGCCGAGAGCGCGACTGGTTCGGGGGGTGCCCGCCCTCAGGCGGCCGGGGCAGGGCTCGTCGGCGGCGGTGCCCGATATCGCGATCGAGGTTCACCACGCGCGCAAAGGCGAGCAGCTCGACCTGTTGCCGGAGGTGACCCCTGCTGTGCCCGTCACAAGTACAGCAAGATCGTCCAGCCCACGGTTTGATCGAATCGGAGTTCTGGCACCGTTCACCTCCTTGAGGCCGAAAGGTCGGAGCAGACGACGTCGACCGGCGGCTTGCGCACCACGGATCCACGTTCCACGCTTGCAACCGTCATCTGGTGTCACGCTGCCTCCGCGGTTGGCGTCCTGTGGTGACCAGACCGTGTGCAGAAGCTGCGTCTCGCGGATGTCCCTAGATGTCGGGGACGATGTACAGGCGCCAGCGACCTGGGACTCCCTTCAGCTCATGCTCTCCGGCGTCATTGAAGGTCAGTCCGGACCCAGCCACCAGGTCCTTGACCGTTTGTGAGACGCGGACTTCCGATGGGGCCGCAGTAGCCGCCACGCGAGCGCCGGTCGCGACAGCGATCCCTGCGACCTTCCCGTCGATCACCCGGCACTCACCGGTGTGCACGCCGGCTCGGATCTCGATCCCCAGCTCTTGGACGCTCTCGACAATTTCGTGCGCGCAGCGAATCGCCCGTGCCGGGCCCTCGAAGGTCGCGTAGAAGCCGTCGCCCGCGGTGTCCTGCTCGACCCCATGCCAGCGTTCGAGGGCATTGCGAACCCGGTGGTGATGGCTCTCGAGGAGGTCGCTCCATGCTCGATCACCGAAGGCCGCTTGCCGCTCAGTCGATCCGACGATGTCGGTGAAGAGCATCGTCGAGAGCAGCGAGTCCACGTCAACGGGCGAGCGCGCAGCGCCGACGAATCGCCGGAGCTCCTTGGCGTACGTTTCCGCTGTCGCGCGCGTCCACCCCTCGCCAGGGATCTCAACGAACTCAGCCTGGGGGATGCGCGCCGCGATGTCCTTGCCACGATCGACCTCTCCGGCCCCCGACATGCTGACGACGAGGGTCTGGATCTGGATCGCTGGCAGCACGTCGCGCACGTCGGTGTCTGCCCACATCCGAGCGAGCTCGATCGCAACGTCGGGCGTGCACGTGTTCCTGCTGGCCATGGACAGGGAGTGGATGTCGGAGTCTGGGATGACGTTTCCCAGCGACGCCTGGTAGTCGGCGAACGCCTGACCGTACCCCTCGGTCCCCCATGTCTCGAGATCAACGAGTTCCGCTTCGATCTCCTGCGGCCTCCTGCCCCAAGGATTGTCTGGTGCCCAGGCGTACCGAGGAGCGCCGTCGAACCAAACCAGCGCACCAGCACGTTCTGGCCGCGTCGCCGCGAGCAACGCATGGACCGACCCGGAGGTCCCGGTGCCCACGAGCACCGGCCTCGGCGCTTTGCTGGCGTCCAGGACGGTGAGAAGGTCCGATACTCGCGTCTCCAGATTCGGGATCGGCACGTTGCGACTGGAGAGCCCAACCCCGCGGTGATCGTGTCGGATGAGCCTGGCGAAGGACGCGATGCCATCGAGGAACGATTTCAGGACGGGGAACTCCCACTCCATGTCGATGTTCCCGGGCCAGTCCGGCTGCCACACAACGTCGACGGATCCCCTCCCGGTGATCTGATACGCGATGTAGGTGCCATCGGCCGCTTTCGCGTAGCTCGTCTCGAGGTTCCGCACGCCTCCATCCTGAGCAGTCGCTGTTTTGGCGCGCAAGTCTGAGGCCGGGATGAACGCGAATGGTGCGAGAGCTACATGCGGTGTGGACGTCGGGGTGAACCGCCCGATGCCTGGCAGTGGTGGCCCGGTTCTCGTCCCCTTCAGGGTGAACGGCCGCCACGCTGTGGCGAAAGAAGGTATCCCGTAGCCGGCGGCTGGGTTACGAGTCCTCAGGCCTGGACCGGGACCTCGTAGATCTCACCCGCAGAGTGACCGGACCGCTCGTGGATACGTTTCACGGCCCCTGCGTCCGGCGCCTCTGACAGGCAGAACACCATCCCAGTCGTCGGATCCCCCAGGCGTGCTTGAAGTCCACCTTCTCGTCGTTCCGGATGGCGAGGTCTGCCTTGTGGGCTTCCAGCAGTTGCTCGGGGGTGATTCCCACCATCCCCAGGAGGGCGAGGGACGAGGGCCGAGGGCCGAGGGCCGAGGCCCGAGGCCGGGGGATGCAGAAAACGTGGGAGTCACCAAGGGCCCGATTGATCGACTCGATCCCTCCGCCTTGGGGAGAGTCGCGCGAAATCGGGATCGGTGCGCGGGGTCACCCGCACCTGAAATTCGATACCCGGCGGGAGGTGGTTACAAGAGGGTCAGGGCGCACCGCGTGG
>DATLUW010000749.1:0-2366 GCA_035577825.1 Actinomycetota bacterium
CGTTCCCTGATCCCGCTCGCCATCGTCGCCGCCCTGGCGTCCGCATGCACCGGAAGCAGCACGCCCGGCCCCGGCCCGAGCAGCACGACGCTCGTCCTGGGCTCGTCTCCCGGCGCGACGAACGCCACGACCGCCGCGCTCCTTCCGACCGACCGGTTCGCGCTGCCGACGATGAACCCGACGCAGTTCAGCCAGCTGCTCGGCCAGCTCAAGGGGACCCCGGTCGTCGTGAACTTCTGGGCGTCGTGGTGCGGTCCCTGCCGCGACGAGGCGCCCGGCCTCGCAGCGGTGGCGAAGCAGTTCGGCACGAAGGTGCAGTTCCTGGGCGTCGACCTGAACGACATCCGATCGAACGCCCAGATCACGATCCGCGACTTCGCCTACCCCTACCCGAGCGTGTCCGACCCCGACCGGGACATCCAACACTCGTTCGGCTTCTACGCGCAGCCGGTGACGATCTTCTTCGACCGCGACGGCAACCAGATCAAGGTGAACCAGGAGGGGCTGGGCCTGGTCGACCACTACTCGGGCGCCATGCCCGAGGACTTCCTGCGCGCGACCGCCGCCAAGCTCGCCACGAGCTGACCGGCCCGCCGACCGACGCCAGCTCGGCCGCCGAGTGGCAGCAGGATGCACCGATTTGTCATACCATGGTCGTGCGAGGCAATGAACCGCACCCGGACCCGCGCCCATCCACGGGGGACTGGGTTCGCACACGGATTCGAAGCCTTCGAACGACTCCCCCGAGTGACCAGGCCGCCGCCGCGCGCCCTTTCGGCACACCCACGCCCGCCGGCGACGGCCGGTGGGCTCCCCGTATCGAAGGAGCGAACCATGGCACGAACCGAACCTGTCGCACCGGGATGGGGCACCACCTCTTCGATCCCGGCCACGGTCACCACGATCACGCCGCCCATCGCGGACCCCGCGCCGCTCGGGCTCGCCGCGTTCGCGCTGACCACGTTCCTGCTGAGCGTCCAGAACGCGGGGCTGACCGACGGCCCCGACGCCTGGCTGGGGTTCGCGCTCGCCTACGGCGGGCTGATCCAGCTGCTCGCCGGCATGTGGGAGTTCCGCAACCGGAACGTGTTCGGGGCCACCGCGTTCTCGACGTACGGCGGGTTCTGGATCGGGCTGGGGCTGTGGTTCCTGCTGGTCGCCCCCACCGCAACCTCCGCGGCCGCCGCGAACAGCGACCTGGGCTGGATCCTGCTGGCGTTCGGGATCTTCAACACGTACATGCTGCTGTGGAGCACCCAGGTGAGCGTGGCCGTGTTCCTGGTCTTCCTGACCCTGGAGGCGAACGAGATCGTCCTCGTGGTCGGGTTCTTCTCTGGGAACGCGAACATCATCAAGGCCGGCGGGTGGGCCGGCGTCGTCACGGCTGCGGTGGCCTGGTACGCCTCGGCGGCCGGCGTGATCAACGGGATGAAGTCCCGGCACGTGCTGCCCGTCGGATCCCCGATGGGCCGGACGCACGAACAGGCCGCGGCCCCGGACACCGCCCGGGTCGACCGGACGGCGGCCTGAGGCCGAACGCGAGCGAATGGCTCGATCAGCTGGGCGGGATGCTCGGCGTGCCGGCCACCTTGGTGAACACGTTGCCGTCGGGGTCGGTCAGCTTGTCGCCCTCGATCGTCCCGGTCCCGGCCTTCTGCCCACCGATCGTGAAGGTGATCTTGTTGCCGTCGATCGAGTAGGTCCCCGTCGCCGCGGTGCGGTTCGCCTCGACGATGGCGAACCTGCCGTCCGGCGCCAGCACGATGGCCCCCTTGCCCGGGCTCAGGTAGGACCCGGCCACGGACGAATCGTCGCCGCCGGACGAACAGGCGGAGAGGACCGCCACGGCCAGCACCAGCACCAGGGCGCCCGCCGCGGACGTTCGCCTGCGAACCGAATCGTTCATCTGCGCTCCCCTCCGAAGGTGCGCCGAGCATGACCCACGCCCAAGGTCACCTCAAGCAGCCCGGCCGAAACGGCCTCCCGCCGGTCGTGCGAGCATGAGGGCGGTTCTTCGAGAGTCGATTCCAACGCGGTCGAGGAGGTTCGAACCATGGCGGAAGCGGAGCAGGCCAACACGATCGACGCCCTCCAGAAGGAAGGGCGCTCGTATCCGCCTCCGCCGGAGTTCGCCCTGCAGGCCAACGCGAAGGCCGGCATCTACGACCGCGACTCCGACGAGTTCTGGGAGACCGAGGCCCGCGAACGGATCACCTGGCGCAAGGACTTCGACACGCTGAAGGAGTGGGAGCCGCCGTTCGCCAAGTGGTTCCTCGGCGGCAAGCTGAACGTCTCCGAGAACTGCGTCGACCGCCACGTCGAGAACGGCCTGGCGGACAAGGTCGCGTACCACTGGGAGGGCGAAC
>DATLUW010000750.1:0-9198 GCA_035577825.1 Actinomycetota bacterium
CCACGTCCGCCGCTGGCGGTCGTTCCCCGATCTCGTCGAGGAATCGAAGCCCGACCCCCGACCGGGGCGGCAGATCTCCCCGAACGGGGCGGCCACCGAGGCTGCCGCGGGGATGGCCTCACCCGCGGTGGTTGACGTGCCGGGCGACGCCAGCGCAGAGCTGCCGGCAACGACCGTTGCTTCCACGGGGATCGGAACGAAGGCGACGCTCGACCCGACGCCTCCTTCAGTCGCTCCGATTCAGCAGGGACAGCGCGGCGAACAGGTGGTCGTCCCCTAGCCGTTGTCAGTCGTCCGATTCCGATGGCCGGCGTCTGCGGGCCTTGACCTGCGATCGCAGGCGCTTGGACGCGAGCCTGCGACGAACCGACGCGCGGCTCGGCCTCGTGGGGGTGCGCGGGCGCCGGGGCCGGGCCGCGGCGTCGAGCCGTTCGGACAATCGGTGCAGCGCATTCTCGCGGTTGCGGAGCTGCGACCGCTCGGCCGCGGAGACGATGCGCAGCGAGTCGCCATAGCGGGCCCGGACGCGGTCCACCGCGCCCGTGGAACCGTCGAGCGCCGTGAGGTCGACGACCAGCTCGACGCGGCTGTCGGTCGTGTTCACGCCCTGCCCGCCGGGCCCGGTGCCGCGGGAGAACCGCCACGTCATCGCCCGCTCCGGCACCACGAGGCCGCCGGGCGTCACCAGGTCGCCGTCCATGAGGATCAGTCTGCGCGGGGCGCGGTCAGTCGTCCGGCGTCGTCAGGCCCGGCACCTCGCGGACGACCACCCGCCGCGCGTCGATGTCGACCTCCACGACGACATCCTTCAACGCAGGGATCAGCACCTCGGCGTCCGGCGGCCCGGTCACCCAGATGTCGTTCGCCACGCCGAGCACCACCTCGCGGATCTCCCCAACCTCACGCCCGGTGTCCGTCACCACGGCGCAACCGACCAGCTGGTGCGGCCAGAACGACCCTTCCGGCAGCTCGGGCGCCTCGTCCTCCGGCACGAACAGATACAGGCCGTGCAACCGTTCGGCCGCGGTTCGGTCGGCGACGCCGTCGAACGTGACCAGCAGCCGACCCCGGTCGGGCCGGGTCGACGCGATCGTCAGCGTCCGGCCGTCCTCGAGGTGCAGCACGGATCCGGGTGCGAAGCGGGATTCGACCTCGGAGAGCACCAGGACGGTGACCTCGCCGCGGAGGCCGTGGGCCTTGGTGACCTTGCCGGCGGCGAGCCCCGGCGAACCCGGCGACGGCGACGTCGAAATGTCGTCGCCCTCGGCCACGGCGGCCTACTCGACGATCTCGACGATCGTGCCGATCCCCTCGCGGGTCCCGGCCACGCGGACGATCGTCCGAATGGCGCGAGCGGTGCGGCCGCCGCGGCCGATGACCTTGCCCATGTCGTCGGGCGCGACGGACAGGCGAAGGATCACGCCGCGGTCGTCGGGCTCTGCGTCGACCCGGACCTTGTCCGGTTCGTCGACGATGCTCCTGGCGAGGAACGCCAGGACGTCGCTCAGGAGCCCGACTTCGTCGCGGTCGTCGCGGTCTTGGTCGAGGTCGGCTTCCTGGCCGCCGTCTTCTTCGCCGGCGCCGGCTTCGTCGCCTCGAACTTCTCCCAGATCCCGACCTTCGTCATCAGGGTCTGGACCGCCTCGCTGGGCTGGGCCCCCTTGCTCAGCCATTCGAGCGCCCTCTCTTCGTCGATCTCGATGAGCGACGGATCCTCCAGGGGGTGGTACTTCCCGATGGCCTCGATGAACCGGCCATCCCGCGGCGAGCGCTGGTCGGCCACCACCACCCGGTAGAACGGGCGCTTCTTGGCACCCAGCCGTCGCAACCTGATTCGAACCGCCACTTTCGGAGAACTCCTTCCGGGGACGCTCAGCGCCCCATGCCCGGCATCCCCGGGAACCCTCCCGGGAGCTTCGGCATGCGGCGGCCGGCGCCCATCATCGACCTCATCATCTTCCGCGCCTGCTCGAATTCCTTGAGCAGGGCGTTCACGTCGGCGGTCGTGGTGCCCGAACCGCGGGCGATCCGCAGGCGCCGACTCCCGTGGATGATAGCGGGGTTCCGCCGCTCCTCCACGGTCATGGAGCTGATGATGGCCTCGGCGCGGCCGATCTGCTTCTCGTCGACCTCGAGGTCCTTGAGCTGCCCGAGCGCCCCGCGGCCCGGCATCCCGGGCAGCATCGCGAGGATGTCCTGGAGCGGGCCGAGCTTCTTCATCTCGCGCATCTGGGTCAGGAAGTCCTCGAGCGTGAACTGGTTCTTGAACATCCGTTCTGCGGCTTCCTTGGCCTTCTCCTGGTCGATGTTCTGTTCGGCCTTCTCGATCAGGGTGAGCACGTCGCCCATGCCGAGGATCCGCTGCGCCATGCGGTCGGGGTAGAACGCCTCGAGGTCCTTGGGCTTCTCCCCCACCCCCGCGAAGTAGATCGGACGGCCGGTGACGCCGGTGATGCTGAGCGCGGCACCACCCCGGGCGTCGCCGTCGAGCTTCGTGAGCACGAACCCGGTCGTGTCGACCTCGTCCATAAAGGCCTTCGCCTGGACGACGGCGTCCTGGCCGGTCATGGCGTCGCAGGCCATCAGGACGTGGTGCGGGCGAATCGCGTCGCGAACGCGACGGGCCTGCTTCATCATCTCCTGGTCGACGTGCAGCCGGCCGGCGGTGTCGACGATCACGATGTCGAGGCCTCGCCGCTCGGCCTCCTTCACGGCGTTCTTCGCGACCTTCTCGGGCTCCTTGTCCTCGCTGACGACCGGAACGCCGATCTCCTGCCCGAGGACGAACAGCTGCTCGACGGCGCCGGGGCGCTGGAGGTCGGCCGCGACGAGGAGTGGGTGCTTGCCCTTCTCCTTGAAGTGCAGGGCGAGCTTGGCGGAGTGGGTCGTCTTCCCCGAACCCTGGACCCCGGCCATCATGATCACGGCGGGGTTCGCGCCCGGAAGCTGGAAGGGCTTGTGCTCACCGCCGAGCGTCTCGGTGAGCTCGTCGCGGACGACCTTGATCACCTGCTGGGCCGGCGTCAGCGACTTCATGACCTCGTCGCCGGTCGCCCTCGCCCGAACGCGATCGAGGAACGCGTCCACGACCTCGACGGCCGCGTCGGCCTCGAGCAGTGCCGTCCGGATGTCCTGCAGCGCGGAGTCGATCTGCTTGGGATGCAGCTTCCCACGCGACCGCAGCTTGGTGAAGACGACGTCGAACCGCTTGGTCAGGGTGTCGAACATGTGCGACCCAGTCTATCGAGGCGGCCCGTCTTCCCCGACAAGCCCTCTGCCCTCGGGGTCGTCACCAGCGAGTCCCCGCAGTTCGGCGACAACCCTCGGATCGGAGTCAGGTTCGAACGGATTGGGGTTCGGCCGACCCTCGAACGGACCTTCGATCAGTCTCAGCGTCTCTCGCGCATGCTGCGCGGCTCCGTGCGCATCGCCACATCGGGCTGGGACTCGCGCCAGGTTGAACTTCCACGAGGGCTCGGTTCGCATCCAGGGGTCCGCATCGAAGCGGGACACCACCATCTGCACGATCGACGTGGCCTCTTCGACGGCGGACTCGTTCCCTCGCTCAATGAGAACGTCGGCGACGGCGAGCTCAACCGTGTCGGAATCGAAGCCCGTTTCCGAGCTCATCCCAGCGGCCCGACGAATGCTGGCTTCTGCCGGTGCGACCAGGCCGTCGCTCAAGTAGGACTGCCAAGCACCTCCGACGCCGTCTGCGCCTGGAGCGAATCTGGGTAGTCCTCGTTCCAGTCGTTCGACAGATACCACTCGTCGCGAGGTCCGTACGGCCACCCAACCGGGGTCATGGACCTGCCATGGAGTACGGCACCCGCAGTCCCCGGAACATCGGGAAGTGCTTCACGTTGAGCGTCCAGAGGGGGACGTCGAGATCGTCGCGGGTCGCTGCGATCACGTAGTCGACCGCGTCGATGCTCTGGTGCGAACGCCCGTACCGATTGGCGAACGCGCCCGCTCGATCGGCGATCGCGACGGTGACATCGATCCAGATGAGCGACCGCATCAATTGACCGATACGTGGTCCCTCGTTCGATCGAGCCCCCGCCAGCAACTCCAGCCGGGTCAGCACCGAAGCGAACACCGGCTCGCCCGCGGACATCTCCTGCCGAAGGAGGTCGGTCGCCTCGGGCCGCCCCCGAAGATGATCGATGAGGATCGTCGTGTCAGCGAGGCTCGCCACTGCTCTTCGCGAGGCGCGCTCCCAAACCGGGACGCAGCCGTTGCATCAGGTCATCGATGTCGGTGCGGTCGCGCCACATACCGGCGGTCGCCTCCAGCGCTTCGATGCCGTCGTGCGCGTAGGTCCGATCGAGGGCCCTCCGGATCAGCTCGGCCATGGAGAGACCACTGGTCCTGGAGATCCGCTGGAGGCGTTCGTATTGCTCCTCGTCGAGCGTGATCTGTGTTCGCCGAGACATGATGTAACTCTACATCACATGCGGCATCCCTGCCTCGAGGGCTCGTGGCCGTTCACGGTGAGGGCGCTATGAATCGGGCGCGGCTTCGTCCAGGGTTTCCCGGGCCCAGCCCGCGCCGACGAGATTCCCCTTTCGCTCGAACAGGGTGAGCGCCTCGGTGGCGGCGGCCCGGGCCTCCGGGTCACCCGCGGCGCCGAGGATCCGCGACAGGTCGAGCCAGGCCAGAGCGAGGTCGTCCAGGAACCCGACGCCCACGGCCGAATCGACCGCTTGACGGGCAAGGGCCTTGGCGGGCTCCAGCTGTCCACGTGCCGCGAGCACGTTGGCGCGGAGCTTCCTCCACAACATCTCGTTGAAGAGGTCGTCGCTGGACCCGAGCTCCTCGCTTTCGACGCTGAGGCGCTCGGCCTCGTCGAGCCTTCCCTGACGCCGTACGGCATCCCCGAGGAGGGCTGCGGAGGTCGAGCGCAGGATCTCCATGCCCATCCGCTCCTCGATCTCGTAGCCCTCGCGGAGCACCTCCTCGCCGCGCTCCCAGTCCTGGGCCCAGAGGCAGACGTCCCAGGCGCAACCCGAGGTGCGCGCGTACATCGACTCCTGGCCGAGCTCGCGGATGTGGTGCCGCCAGGCGTTCACGCCATCGAATGCCCCGGCGAATTCGCCGAGACGAGCCCGCATGTGTGCCCGGACATGCGCCGACAACGCCTGGATCTGGGGGACGTGGCCGAGCCGGACCGCGAGGTCGTCCGCGTACCGCAGACCCTCCTCGACGGTGACCGATCCGTAGACGACCGGGCCCGCCGAGTGCGTCACGATCTGCACCTCCAGGGCGAGGTCCCCCGTCTCCCGCGCATGCCGAACGGCCTGCTCCGAGGCGCGTTGCCACTCGGGCACATCGGCCCGCCAGTTGTGGCCGGCGGCGAGGAGGTCCCAGGCTCTCGCGAGAACTTCGCTGTTTTCGGCCGACCCGGAGGCCGCGAGTGCGGCGTTTGCCTCCCGCTGCGCCGCCTCCGGGCTCCATGACTCGGTCTCGAGCCGGATCGCGGCGAGCTCGATCCGAGCGAGCCATTGCACGTGGTCGTCCTCCACCGCGTTCGCAAGGAGCGCCGCCTCCTCGAGCACTGAGCGCGCCCGCTCGTTCTCTCCTGCCGTGTGGAGCGCCTCGCCGAGTCGCAGGAGGATCGCGGGCCGCAGGGGATTGCCGGGGAGCAGGTCGGCGGCCCGACCGAGGAAATTCGCAGCCGCCTGCACGTCCCCCCTGGCGCGGGCGGCCTGTCCCGCCGCCGCAAGCCGGTCGGCTGCCCGCTCACCGAGGGCGGAGTCCGGGTCTCCCAGCTCCGCCCCGTACCGATACGCCTGCTCCAGGTGGTATCCGACGATCTCCTCGGGCGCATCGCCGCCGAGCCTCGATGCCAGCCACCCCGCGTACTCCGCGTGCAGGATGACGCGCAGGCGCTTCGGGATCTCGTCGTAGGCGGCGTCGCGGATGAGGGCGTGACTGAAGCGGTACGCATCGTCGCCCGGCACGACGGCGTGGTCGGGCCATATCAGCTCCTTCCTCAGGAGCATCAGCAGGCGCCCCCCCACCGCCGGGCGATCCGGTCCGGGCAGCAGCGCCGAGACGGCTCCTCGATGAAACAGCCTTCCCTCGACCGCACCGCGCTCGATGACCGCACGCTCGGACTCCGCGAGGCCATCGATTCGGGCGGTGAGCAAGGCGTGGAGCGTGGGGGGCACCTCTCCACCGTCCCCGTCCTCGGAGAGCATCGCGACGAGCTGTTCGACGAACAGCGGATTGCCCTCGGCCGTCTCCACGATCCGGCCGACGTTGTGGGACCCCATCCCGGCGAGGTCGGACACGAGCACGGCGCTCTCGGCCGCGGACAGGGGTTCGAGCGTGAGCACGGCGACGTTGGGGCGGGGCGTCGTCCACGTCGGCCGCTGGTCGAACAGATCCGCTCGAGCCGTGCACAGGAGCAGCAGGGGGACCTCGCGCGCAAAGGCCGACACGTACTCGACCAGGTCCAGGAAGACGGGCTCGGCCCAGTGGATGTCGTCGAACACGATCACCAGCGGATCCGTTGCGGCCATCGCTTCGAAGAGCCTGCGCGCGCCCCACGCGATCTCCTCCGGCGTGGAGGGTGTGTCCGAGCCGCCGATCGCGCTCGCGATCCGCGCAGCGGCAAGTTCTCCCTCGGGGACGTCCTGCAGAACCGCCCGCACGTCCCCGATCTGCGACACCATCTCCCGGAGCGGCCAATACGTGATCCCCTCGCCATAGGGAAGGCACCGACCGACCAGGATTCGAGCCCGGGCCCGCCCGATCAGCTCACGGACGAGGCGCGACTTGCCGATCCCGGGCGGCCCGAGGATCGTCACCAGCTGCGACGTCCGGGTCTGCACTGCCGTCTCGAGCGTCTGCTCGAGGCGCTCGAGCTCCTCCTTCCGGCCCACGAAGGGCGCCGCGATCGGCCGGGTGTACGCCGGAACGTCGTCGAGGAGCGTGAGGACACGGAACGCCTGAACGGGCTCGCTCTTGCCCTTCACTGCGAGCGGCTCCGTCGGCTCCGCACGCAGCCTCGAACGCACGAGCCGCTCGGTGGCCGCGCCGATCACGACCTCACCCGAGTCGGCCGATTGCTCCAGTCGCGCCGCGACGTTGACGGCATCGCCGGTGACGAGCGTCTCGCCGGTGCCGGCGACCACCACACCGGTGTTCACCCCGATTCGCACCTGCAGCCCCTGCCGCGCGACCGCATCGCGCATCTCGATCGCGGCCCGTACCGCACGAAGGGCGTCGTCTTCGTGGACCTGCGGGAGGCCGAAGACCGCCATGGCGGCATCCCCGACGAACTTCTCGACCGTGCCTCCGTGTCGCTCGAGGATCGTTCGGAGCTCGGCGTGGTAGCGCGACATCAGGCCGCGTAACACCTCCGGATCGGTGCGCTCGCCGAGCGACGTCGAGCCGACGAGATCGCAGAACACGACCGTCACCGTCTTGCGGACATCGGATGCCGGTGCTGCACCCAAGGGCGACCCGCAGGCGGAGCAGAAGCGGGAGTCGTCCGGGTTCGCCCGGCCACAGGACGAGCAGATCACATGCGAAGCGTCCATCACACCGGCGCGACATTCAATACGGAACGGTTCGTGCGCACCGCGGAACGCCGGATGGTCCGGCCCACCGCGTCAGCCGGCCAGGAGGTTGTCGGCGAAGGCCCGGGGGTCGAAGGGTTGGAGGTCGCCGACCTGTTCGCCCGTGCCGACCAGCTTGACCGGGACGTCGAGCTCTTCGCGGACCGCGAGGACGATGCCGCCCTTCGCCGTTCCGTCGAGCTTGGTCAAGGCCACGCCGGTCAAGGGAACCGCCTTGGTGAACTCCCGGGCCTGCGCGATGCCGTTCTGGCCGGTGGTCGCGTCGATGACCAGGAGGATGTCCTCGATGTCGCCGGCGGCCTTCTCGAGCACGCGTTTGACCTTCTCGAGCTCGGCCATGAGGGGCTGGCGAGTGTGGAGACGGCCGGCCGTGTCGACGATCAGCACATCGTCGCCGCGGGCCTTCGCCGACTGCACCGCGTCGAACGCCACCGCGCCCGGGTCGGCCCCGCGGGTCTGGGTGACGATGTGCGCGCCCGAGCGCTGCGCCCAGATCGTGAGCTGCTCGCCCGCCGCCGCGCGGAACGTGTCGCTGTTCGCCAGACCGACCTTCAGGCCCTGCTGGCCGAGAAGCGCCGCGAGCTTGCCGATCGTCGTCGACTTCCCCGCCCCGTTGACGCCGACGACCATGATCACCGACAGCTCGCCCGGCTTGAGATGGAGATCGTTGTCGCCCCCGAGGACGCCGGCGATCTCCTCCGACATCAGCGCCGCCGGATCCGAGGAACCGTCCTCGTAGCGTTCGCGGACGCGTTCGACCAGGAGCTTGGCCGCCGTCGGACCGACGTCCGCCCGGATCAGCAGATCTTCGAGCCGCGACCACTCCTCCGCCGTCGCCTGCTTGCCGGCGAACAATGCCCGGATGCGAGAGCCGAGCCCGTCGCCCTTGACCGCGGCCGGCTTCGACGGAGCGCGCTTTGCGGCGGGCGGAGCGGGCTTGGCAGGAGCCGGCGCCGTGTCGGCCGACGGCTTTCCCGGCGGCGCTGTCGGCTCGGGCTTCGTCGGGATCGGCCGCGAGCGCAGGCCGCGTTCGGGCTTCGTCTTGCCGGCCGCCTCCCCCCGGGCGCGCGAGCGCATCACCAGCGCCAGGATCAGGCCGAAGATCGCCCCGATGACGACGGCGATGACGAACGGAGTCACGCCCGGAGGCTATCGGAGCGCGCTCTCCACCGGCATCCGCCGAGGTGGACGAGTCGGCGGAAGCGGGCCCGTCGTCGACGTTCCTGCGCGAAACCGGCCATTGACCCACGGGTTGCCGGAGAGGAGACTGCGACGCATGGGCATGCACATCGATCCGGTTCCCGGCGGCGGCCGTGAGTTCAACGCGAACGAGATGGTCGAGCAGAACGTCGAGCGCGAGTACGCGAAGCACGTCGCCGAGGAAGCGGCCGAGAAGGAGCACCCGAAGAAGCCCGGGTTCTTCGCTCGGCTGTTCGGCAAGAAGTCCTAGCGTCCGGTCGCCACACGACCCTGCCGGACCGGCGGGTGTTCAGTCGACGCGTTCAGCCGTTGCTTCCGCTCGCTCGACGGGCGCCCGTTCGACCGCGGTCGGCGCGGGCTGAACCAGGTCCACGCCCTCGAACCGCTGGCAAATCACCCGCGTCGCGCC
>DATLUW010000751.1:0-2056 GCA_035577825.1 Actinomycetota bacterium
GGGGTAGGCTTGCCGGGTCATGGCCGACAGGCGCCACTACCGGCTTCGCGACTACGTCGAGCACTACCGGAGGAACTGGGAGGAGAGCACCGACCCGCTCCCGGAGAAGCTCGCGAAGACCGCCCGGAACCGGACGATCGCGTTCTTCATCAAGGGCGGGTGCTGCGGCCATCACGGCGAACCCGGCTGCTGAATGCCCGCGAGGACGGGTCCCGGTCGGGGCCCCGAGGCCGAAGCCGGGGGCGACGCAGGCCACGAGCACCGCGAGCACGAGCACGAGCACGGCGAGCACGAGCACGCCGACGAGCACGGCGAACACGACCACGACGACGGGCGCCCACACCCGGACGGTGGGACGACCGAACCCTGAGCGACCCGACCCGGTTGCTCCACCCGAACCCGGTCCGTAGCCGGGGGCGGGCTTCGCGGAAGGAGCAACGCATGCGTGCTGTCGGAAGAGTGCTGGCCGGTGTCGCCTTCGCGTTCGCGGTCATGATCCCCTCGGTCGCGCGGGCGGCGCCTCCCGGTTCCCTGGACACGACCTTCGACACCGACGGCATGCAGACGGTGTCGACGAGCGGCGGGTCCGAAAGCGGCACCGAGGTCCTCGTCGTCGGCGGCAAGATCCTGGTGTACGGCGCCAGCGACGGCGCCTGTTCATCGCCCGCCTGACCGCATCCGGCGCGCCGGACCCCGGCTTCGGCGGCGGCGACGGGATCGTCACGGTGGACGTCCTGGGCGCGGAGCAGGACTACGGCGCGATCGCGGTGGCCGGCGGGGGCAAGATCGTCGCGGCGGTGCCGACGGCCCCCTCCGGCGGCGGCCACGACCGCCTGGGCGTCGTCCGGCTCACGGCGGCCGGCCTCCCCGACCCGTCGTTCGGCGGGGGCGACGGCAAGCTGGCCGTCGACTTCGGCAAGGCGTTCGATCCCTACGCGATGGTCGCGCTGCCGAACGGGAAGCTGCTGGTGAGCGGCGAGCTCTATCCGAAGCCGGCCGATTCCGAGTTCCTCGTCGCCCGCCTGCTGCCGAAGGGCACGCTCGACCATTCCTTCGGCGGGGGTGACGGGTTCGTCACGACGCAGTTCGGGGCCTTCAACGACGGCGCGTGGCGGATGGCGGTGGACCCGACGGGGCGGATCGTCGCGGACGGATGGGCCGGCGAGTCGGGCACCAGTTACGACCTCGCCGTGGCCCGCTACCTGTCGAACGGCAGCCCCGACCACTCGTTCAGCGGGGACGGGAAGCTTCGACTGCAAGTGCTCGAGGGGGCCGACGACTACGCCTACGGCCTGGGGCTCGCCGGGAGCAAGGTCATCGCCGGGCTCCACATCCAGAACGGGTCCGCCCTGGAGGTCGGGCTGGCGAGGTTCCTTCCGAGCGGCGCTCTCGACCCGTCCTTCGGAGGCGGCGACGGCGAGGTCATCCTCCCGTCCACGGCCCCGGGGCCCGATCTCCGGGACATCGACGTGGACGCGGCCGGACGCGTCGTGGCGCTGGTCGGGACGGGTTCGCCCAAGCAGTTCGAGCTCGTTCGGATCCTGCCGTCGGGACGGGTCGACCACGGGTTCGGGGCGAACGGCTTCTCGGACCCCACGTCGTTCGCGAACGACGCCTCCCCCGAGCGCGTGTCGATCGGCCAGCACGGCAACATCGTCGCCGTCGGAGGCTCGGAGGGCGACGTCGCCGTGGCCCGCTGGGTGGGGTGAGCGGTCAGCCCGCTCACCCGGCGGCGAGCGCCCCGATCACCGCGAACATCAGGTACACGCCCAGTCCGCCCGCGACCAGCATCACGCGCTGCGCGGCGGGGATCGGCGAGCGGCCGAACGCGAAGTACAGGATCGGCCCGAGGAACGGCACGAGCAGGATGCCCGCCATCCACGCGAGCTTTCGCCCCTGCGAGACCGACTCCCGCCGCAGGAGGTCCCACAGCGCGATCGTCACCCACGCGGCGATCAGGATGAGCGGCAGCACGTAGCCGTACACGCCGATCAACAGGCCCCACCACGAGGTGGCGATCGGGATCCCCATGACGGTGACCTCCTGCGAGACGTCG
>DATLUW010000752.1:0-5788 GCA_035577825.1 Actinomycetota bacterium
GCCACCTCGCCGTGCACCCGAACCCGAACCTGCCGGAACCCCAGCTCCTTCAGGGCCCGTTCGGCCCGGCCCACCCGCGTCAGGTCCTCCACCGTGATCCTCACCCCGTGCTCGATGCGCGACGACAGACAGGCCGACGCGGGCTTGTCCCAGGTCGGGACCCCGAGCTCGCGCGCCGCCTCCCGGACCGCCGCCTTGGTGAACCCCGCCTCGACCAGCGGATGGCGGACGTGGTGCTCCTCGGCGGCCCTGAGGCCCGGGCGCCAGTCGCCGAGGTCGTCGAGGTTCGCTCCGGACAGCACCGCGGGGAGGGACTCCTCCTCGGCGACCCGCTCCAGCACGCCGTACAGCTCGGTCTTGCAGTGGTAGCAGCGGTCGGACCCGTTGGCGAGGTAGGCCTCGCGTTCGACCTCGTGCGTGCGGACGCTGCGGTGCCGGATGCCGACGACCGCGGCGACCTCTCTCGCGTCCCGGAGCTCAGCCGGCGGCAGCGACGGGGACACCGCGGTCACCGCCAGCGCGCGATCGCCGAGCGCACGCGCCGCCACCGCGGCCACCAGCGCCGAGTCGGTCCCGCCGGAGAACGCGACCACCGCGCCCCCGGTCGAGGCGACGACGGCGTGCAGGCGTTCGATCTGCGCGGTGGACGCGCGCGTGACGGTCATCTGTCGCCGATTCTTGCACGCGGGGCCGACGCATCACCCCGGCGCAGGTCAGGTGCCGTCGCCGTCGCCCGGCCGCGGCGCCGGCCCGTCGTCCATCGGCGACCCCTCGCAGTCGGTTCGGAGCGGCACGGGATCGGGCGGCCTCGGCGCCTGCGAGAAGTCGAACGCCTCCGACAGGTCGCTCGCGGACCGGTCGCGACGGGTGAGCGAGGGCAGGCCCCAGTTCATCTCGATGAACTTCAGCACCGACGAGAACTCCCCGGTCGTGTGGTCGACGAACCCCTGCCTGGCGTACGGGCTGATCACGAGCAGCGGAACCCGGATCCCGAGGCCGAACTCGTCCACCTGCGGCGGTGCGACGTGGTCGTAGAACCCGCCCCAGTCGTCCCAGGTCAGGAAGATCGCGGTGTCCTTCCATATCGGGCTCTGCATGACCGCGTTCACGACCTGGGCGGTCCAGTTCTCGCCCCAGCACAGGTTGTACTCCGGGTGGTCGGAGAGCTGGTACCGCGGCGTCACCCACGTCACCGGCGGCAGCCGGTCGTCCCGGATGTCCCGCACGAGGTCGTCCGTGGCGAACACGTGCCGCTGCCACTGGTCGGTCTCCCGGACGTGGCGGATGGCGTCGTACGCGGACCAGATGTAGCCCTTCTGCACGTACGAGGCCGAGTAGTACGCCCACGGGATGCCCCTGCGGTTCAGCAGGTCGCCCTCGGTGGGGACGTCGAAGCAGGGCGGGGCGCTCGCCACGTAGCCCTCCGGATCCACGACGTCGACCGTCTGCCCCGGGCGGGCGTCGCACCCCCAGACCTTGCGGAACCCGCTCCCCGACGAGATGACGGCGTCGTCGTCCGGACGCGGGTTGTCGTGCGTGCCGGCCGACTGCGCGGCGATCGTGAACAAGTGGTTCGGGAAGCTCGGGCCGTTCACGCTCGCGAAGAAGTCGTCGCCGAGCACGTAGTTCTTCGCCCACTGCCAGTAGATCGGGATGTCGCCCGGCAGGGCCTCCGTGTACGCGGCCTTCCGCGCGTACGGGCTGTACGCGAACCCGTCCATCCTGCCGTGGTCGTAGTCCTGCAGGGCCATCGCGTAGCTGTGCACGAGGTCCTGCGACAGGCGCTGGGGGATGCCCTGGGTGAGCGGGACCGTGCGGCCGTCGACGTTGCCGGTCGTCGTGCCGTTCGCGCCCGGGAACAGGCCGAACAGCTGGTCGAACGTCCGGTTCTCCTTCACCAGGAAGATGACGTGCTTGATGGGCGTCTTCGTCGCGTAGCGCGACGCGTCCACCCGGGGCGGGCGGGGGTCGGGCCGGCGGTTCGGCCAGGTCAGCCCGGCGATCGCCGCCAGGAGGACGACCGCGAGCGCGCCGGCGGCGAACCGACCGAGCGCAGCTCTGCGGGTCGGCATGGCACGCCTGAGTCTACGGGGGAGCCCGGATCTGGGCGGCCCGGGACCATCGCGGCGTGCGTTCCCGCTGGTCAAGGGGCCGAAAAGCTGAGGACCCCGACGGGGGCGCCGGGGTCCTCGTCAACCTCCAGGGAGGGGGGTTGCACCTGTTTTTCGCCACCACCGTTCGGAGGGTTCGAATGCTTCGAAAAAGTTCTACCCGGAAAAGCTGAGGACCCCGACGGGGGCGCCGGGGTCCTCTTCAACCTCCAGGGAGGGGGGTTGCACCCTGACGTTCGACGCTGCCGTCGGGAGGGTTCGACCGGCCCGAAAAATGTTCCCCGAGGCGGCCGTTCGTGCCTGGAGTCGCTACTCCTCGAACGGGAAGCCCACCTCGGTCCTCCACTCCTCCTTGGGCACGCCGTCCATCGGGCCCGTCCAGTAGACCTCCCAGGGCGGACCGGAGGCCTGCAGGCCCTCTTCGGTCAGCCAGGCCTGAACGGCCTCGTACGCCGCGCTGAGGCCCTCGTACGGGCCGTGGTGCCACGCCACCGCGGCGAACGTCGCCGGGAGCTCGCGTCCGTTGACGCGGCCCGACGTGGGGATGGGCTGCTCGACAGGGAACCCCGCCTCCAGCTCGACACCGTCCGGACCCGGCCCGAACCGGTGGTAGATGGCGAAGGCCGGCCCCGCGGGCCGGGCCCCCGCGTTCAGGATCTCAGCGTCGACCTCGGGCAGGATCTCCTGGAAGGCCGCCCCCAGCTGGTCCTGCGAGGTCGTCATCCGGATGGTCACGACGTATCCGTCTTCGAGGTCCTTCCGTTCGACTTCGTAGGCCATCGTTCGCTCCTGTGCGTGTCGGCGGGCGCCGGCCCCCAGCATGGCACCGTTCGCTCCGCGGTTGCTCGCCGGGAATCCGATCACCGAACGCAGCATTCGGGCGCCCGGCAGACTTGAACCGATGATGGCAGGCGTCGACCCGGCGTTCCTCGCGCTGTACGAGCGGGAGTTCCGTCCCGTGTACCGAACCGTGCTCCTCCTGTGCCGGAACGCCCACCTCGCCGAGGAAGCGACGCAGGAGGCTTTCGTCCGGGCGCTCGAGCGGTGGAAGCGGCTCCGGGACCAGCCGTGGGCCGGTGGTTGGGTCACGACGACTGCCATGAACCTCGCCCGGCGGGCGGTGCGACGCCGGGCTGAACCGGAGGCGGCGGCGGCTGCAGACACCCCGGATGCCTCCGATGCCGAGGCGGCGCTCGATCTCTGGCGGTCGGTGGCACGGCTGCCGCTCCGCCAGCAGCAGGCCCTGGTCCTGCACTACCGGCTGGGGTTGTCCACGGCCGAGGCCGCCACCGTCATGCGTTGCGCCGAGGGCACCGTCCGGGGCTACCTGACCCGGGCCCGCGAGACGCTCCGCGACCGACTACTGGAGGAACCCGATGGAACACGACCGGCTCGCTGAGCTGCTGCGTTCGACGCCCTTGGTGGTCGCCGAGCCCCAACCCCGGCCCGAGCTGCTCCTGCGCGCGTACCGGCGCCGCAGGGCGCGCCGCGTGGCCGCCACCGCGATCGCGACCTCGTTCGCGGTGGCGGGGTTCGTGACCCCCCTCGCGCTCCTCGGCGGGATCGGCGGCCACGACCGTTCGCCGGCTCCGCTCGCCTCCGGTTCCTCGGTGGCATCCACGACGGCACCTCGAGGGAACGGCCCCTTCCCCGACGTCGGACTGATCTCGTGCACACTCGACGGCGCGGTCGTGGACACGCCCGTGTTCCGCGTGCAGGCCGATGGGCCGCACCTGCGAGTCGCGGACACTGTGGGCGCCGGCGGAATCGTGCTGCGCGGGGGCGAATCGGGCAGAGGTGCGATGACGCTTCCGGCGGATACGGCCGAACCGGACCTCGTAGCGCCCTGGCTGGCCCCGGGCTCGTACTCGGTGGCGTGCGGAGCTGGCGACGGCGCGTCCGACGCGCCGACCATCAGGCTCGCCGACCCGGATCGCATCTGGACCGATCCGCGCCTGGACTGCTCGTCGACCACCGCGATGGTCCTCTCGGACGGCGTGGCCTCGAGGAGCGACCTGCCGGCGGTGATCCGGGCGGCCGTTCACGGCATCGCCGAGACCGACGACCTGTCGCCGGCCGGCTACCCGGGTTCCGACGAGGGCATCACGTACCTCGTGCAGAGGGACGGCGGCGCCGTGGCCTCGGTGAAGCTCCTCGCGCGCTCGCTGCCGGCCGAGCGGCCCGTCCTCCAGGTGGCGTCGTGCGACGGCTCCGGGATCGCGGATGGACAGGGTCGCCGGTAGGGGGCGCGGCGCACGTGTCGGTCGTGCGTCGGCGCTCGTCACGGCTGTCCTGACGGCGACCGCGTGCACCGCCGGTGCCCCCACGACGCTCCCGACGACAGGGATTCCACGAACGGCATCCCCTGCCGCAACCCGGACGGCCGTCGCGCCCGAACCGCCCGGAGCTCCGGCCACGCCCATCGGCGCGGTGCTGGCGGTGGCGGAGGCGCTCCGGTCGCACAGCGTCGTCGCGCTCGGCGAGTCGCACGACCTCGCCGAGGCGGGTCGGTTCTACGACGAGCTCGTCCGAAGCGACGCGTTCGCGAAGGCCGCCGATTTCATCGTGGTCGAGTTCGGCGACGCCCGGTACCAGGACGTGATCGACCGCTACGTCGCGGGCGATGAAGTGTCGCCCACGGTGCTCCGCCGCGTCTGGCAGGACACGACCCAGGTCGGCGCATGGGACGCGCCGATGTATTCGGCGTTCTTCCGGGCCGTTCGCGACGCGAACGCAGGCAGACCCGCATCGGACCGCCTGGGGGTGCTGCTCGGCGACCCCCCGATCGACTGGGACAACGTCAGTGGACCCGCCGACGTTCGGCCGCTGCTCGCCGCGCGAGAGTCATTCATGGCCCAGCTCATCGAACGTGAGGTCATCGACTCCGGCCGGCACGCGGTGGTCATCGCCGGCCTTGCCCACGTCGAGCGGGCGATCGGGGAATCCCCAGAACCGAACGTCACCGGCCGGCTGGACGCCGCCGATCCCGGCGCGACATACGTCGTCGGCGTCCAACTCGGATTCCCCGTGGAGCAGTGGGAGCAGAAGATCGCGACGTGGCCGGCTCCCTCGATCGCCGCCCTGCACGACACCTGGATCGGTGAGTTGCCGAAGGGCACGGGCCGTGCCCAGGACGCGCTCGACGCGATGCTCTACCTCGGTCCACCCGGCGAGCTGCACCTGTCGATCCCGCTGCCGAGCGTGTACGTGGAGCCGGGGTACTGGGCCGAGCTCCGCCGCCGCTGGCGCCTGGAAGGGCTCGGGCCGTTCGATGCGGCGAAGCTGTTCGGTACGTACGAGCAGGCGGTCTACCCGGGCGCGTTCACCGAGCAGGGCATCGCCCAGGAACAGGCATTCGCCCGGTGCATGCGAACGCACGGCGTCGAGGGTTTCCCCGACCCGCAGTTCCAGTACGACGCGGTGGGGTTCTACGGGCCGCAGATCGACGAGGCGCAGGCCGACCCGGACTTCAAGCGCGCTCGGCGCGCCTGCTTCGCCCTCCAAGGCGACACCGGCTGACATCGAGCCGGGGGCGAAGCTCGACGCAAGACGGCGGCGCCGGCCAGGAGAACTACCCCGGCCCGTTGCCGGAATCCGCCGGTCCGGGGATGGACCGCGCCGGTCCCGGGGCACACGGTCGTACCCAACATGGCCGAGGGGAAGACCAGGGAGGAGGC
>DATLUW010000753.1:0-14383 GCA_035577825.1 Actinomycetota bacterium
AGCAGGCCCTGCAGCCCGGCCCTGGTCCCCCGCAGTGGAAACAGCGGCCCCGCCGCCCGGACCAGGCTCCGCTGGTGTTCCTCCGGCAGCGAGGGGTCGAGCGCGAGCCCCAGCCACCCCGCCATCCATCGGACGAACTCCGGCGCCGCGACCCCCGGATCGAGGTCGTGGTGGAACCGGTCGATCCGCCCGCGCAGGCCCCCGCCCACGTCCTCGAAGATCCGAAGGAACCGCCCGGTGAACTCGTCGTCCGCGAGCGGGCGGGGGAGCTCGCGCAGCAGCCACCCCGCCGGCGGGCCGTCGGGCCCGGCGGGGGCGTGGTGCCCGGACCCGGGACCGGGGAGCGGTGGCGGTGGCGGCGCCCCGGGCGGCCCGGGAGGCCCCTGGGGCGGCGGGGACCCGGTCGGCGGCGGCGGGGCCGGTGGCGCGGGGGGCGCCGGCGGGGCGGGAGGCGGCTGCGCGCTCACCGCACGAGCACCTGGTGCTGGAACGACGCGAGGATCGCGTCCGGCGAGATGCTCGCCCGCTGCCGGCCCTCCCGTCGTTCGCCCGTCCGCATGTCGGCGAGGAACAGCCGGACCTCCTCGACGCCCAGCACGCCCTCGACCCCCGCCAGCAGCGCGAAGACCTCGCCCACGTTCAGCTCGCGGCCGAACGGCCAGCCGTTCCCCTCGGGCCCGCCGATCACGGGGTTCAGGTAGGCGTACAGGGCCTCGAGGAGCCGGTCCCGGATCAGCTCGGGGTCGGCGCCCGGCGTTCCCCGGACGCGGGCCACGACGGTGACCCCCTGGTAGGACGGGGTCGTGACCTCGACCGCCGTCGTGAGGATCCGGCGCTCGTCGAGGTACGCGGAAACGTCGCGCACCAGGTCGTCGGGCAGCGCGAGGTCGTCGAGCTGCAACCGCTCGGGCGGGATGTCGACGCGCGGCACCACGAGCACGCGGACGGGCCCGCCGGGCGCCGCCGGCGGTAGGCACCGCGCGCGTGCCACCGACGGCGCGGCCTCGAGCGTGAGGCGTTCGAAGTCGTGCACCGTCACCGCCCGCTGCCCGGTTCGCAGCGACAGCGGCCCGCGGAGCTTCGCGTTCTCGACGCTCTCGGCGTCGACCCCGCCCCGGGCCGACGCCAGGTTCTCGACGCGGCCGATGAACGGGATCGAGGTCTTCAGCACGGTGAGCGTCCCGGCGCCGACGTTCCCCCGGGTCCCGCCGCCCACCCGGTATCCCGTCACGCCGACCGTGGCGCCGATCGGCGGAATGGCGCCGTGCTGAACGGCGGATCCGTCCGGGTACCGGATCACCGGGCCGAACACCACCTCGCCGGTGTTCGCGTCCCAGGTGAAGTGGGGGTCGTCGGGGCCCGAGGCGGAGAAGTCGGCGACCTCGTTCCAGCGGTCGGAGGCGCCGGTCGTGGCGATCACGACCGTCTCGTCCGGCGTCCGGGGCAGGACAGGCGTCCGGCGGACCGCGAACCGCTGCCCCGGGCTGCCGTCGCTCCGGCCGAGCGACTCGCCCTCCACCGGCTGCGCGTGGTGCACGCGCTGGACGCCGCCGAGCCCGACCACGGTGAGCGACGAGACCTTCGGGGAGTCCCGGTACGTGGGCTGGTCGCCGGTCGTGGCGACCAGCCGGCACCGCAGCCAGAACGCCCGCGTGGGCCCCACGGTCAGGGCCTCGTGGCCGCCCGGCATGATCAGCACGATGTCCCCGTCGGCGTTCAGGCCACCGGTGCCGTCCCGGTACACGCGAGCCGGCGCCCACTCCTCGCCGTTCCAGGCCTCCCACGCCCAGGGCGGCCGCTTCGGGTCGACGCCGACGCCCTCCACCCGGGCCTGCAGCTCGAGCCGGAGGATGTTGTCGGCGAGCCCCTCCTCGAACCCGAAGTAGACGGCGTCGTCCGGCTGCACGGACCGGAAGCACGTGACGGTCTCCCCGGGGATCCGGAGCTCGTCCCAGTGGTCCTCGTACTGCCCGCCCTGCTGCGACGTCACGCACGAGCCGAGCGCCGGCGGCACGATGCGGAGGTCGGCGTCGGTCATGAAGACGATCGACTCCTCCTGCTCGGTGCGGATCGTGCCGACCTGGGTGCCGGCGCCGACGGTGACCGACGTGGTCTGGGGCGCCGAGAGCCAGAACGCCTCCTCGGTCCACGCCGCCGCGGGGGGGAACAGCCGGATCCCCATCAGATCGAGGAACCGCGTGTAGTGGAGGTCCGGGACCTGGTTCAGCCGGAACAGGATCATCTCGGTCATCCAGGCGAACAGCTCGATCATCGCGACGCCCGGGTCGGAGAGGTTGTGGTCGGTCCACTCCGGGCAGTACCTCGGGATGAGCCGCTTGGCCTCGTCCACGATGTCCTGGAACCGGCGGTCGTCGAGGGTCGGGGTGGGCAGTGTCATGTCATCCCTCCCTGGGGATCACGTAGAAGGGGTAGACGAGGTTGCGGCGGTTGTTCGTCGTTCGCACGACGTAGTCCACCGCGATGAGCACCCGTGAAGGGTCGGCCGGGTCCGGGCGGGCGGTCACGTCGGCGAGCTCGACGCGCGGCTCCCACCGCCCGACCGCCTCGCGGACGGCCTGGACCATCAGCCCGAGCGAGTTCGGTTCGACCGGGGCGAACAGCAGGTCCCAGATCCGGCAGCCGAACTCGTGGCGCATCAGCCGCTCGCCGGGCGCGGTCGACAGGATCATGCGGAGCGACGCGTCGATCTCGTCCGTGCCGGTCACGGTCGCGATGCCGCCGCCCGGCCCGACACCCAGCGGGAACGCCCAGCCCCGTCCGACGAAGTCGCCGCTCACCCGATCACCACCGTGGTCGAACCGTTCGTGATCGTGCCGTTCGGCGCGTCGACGGGGTCGTTGCAGGTGAGCACGGTGTCGCCGAGCCGCGCAGCCGGCTTCCCGTCGATGAAGACCGTACTCGAGCCCATCTGCACCGTGCCCTGGTTCCGGGGCGGCATGACGAAGGCGGTGCCCGGCGGCGTCGGGAAGTGCGGCGGCTGGTTCATCGCCACGCTGCCGATGGTGGCGGCGGGCAGCCCGTCGATGAGCACGTCGGTGGATAGGGCCTGCAGCAGCGGGCCCGAGAACGGGTGGGGCAGCGGCGTCGGCGCGGGCGGGCCGGGCGGCGCCGGCACCGCCACGATGTGGATGTCCGTTCCCACCACCGTGTCCCCCTGACGCGCCGCCGGCTGTCCCATGTCAGTTCAGCTTGATGACCGAGCCCTTGACGGAGACGTCCCCGTCGGCCTCGATCTCGATGGAGGCGGCCTTGATCCTCAGCTTCGAGTTCGCCGTGATCTCGATGCTGTCGGCCGTGATCGCGAGCTTGTCCTCGGCCGCGAGCCGGCTGGACTCCTTCTCGAGGTGCAGCGACGTGGCCGCCGTGCCGTGCGTGAGCGTGATCGCCGGATCGTCGTCCCCGTCGTCGAACTCGAACAGGTGCTCCTTGCGGCTCTTCCACACGCGCGTCTGGACGCGGCCGCCATCGACCTTGGCTTTCGGCGTGTAGTCGGCCCCGTTCCACAGGCCCCCGATCACGACCGGCCGCTGCTTGTCGTCGTGCTCGAACCCGACGAGGACCTCGTCGTTCACCTCGGGGACGAGCTGCAGGCCGCGGTCGGGGCCGGCGCCCGGCGAGCAGACGCGGGCCCACGCGCTTTCGTCCTTGTCGGAGAGCGTGGGGAACTTCACCTTGACGCGACCGCGCTGCTCGGGGTCGTCACAGTTGGTGACCAGGCCGATGACGAGCGAACCCCATCCCCGCTTCTGGCCGCTTCCGTTGCCGCCGGCGCTCACGAGGTCCGCCAGGAACGCCGGCTCCTTGCCCCCGCACACGAACCGCGTGACGTACGCCGCGTCGCCGCCGTACACGTGCTCGACGCTCGTGACCAGGTACGAGCCGGACAGGCGGTCGCCGACCTCGGCGATCTCGACCTCGGCGCCGGCGGCGATCATGGGGTCGCCGCGGGCCTCGCCCTTCAGCACTACCTCGTCGCCGGAGGCCTTCAGCAGCAGCGAACGCGCGAGCGCATCGGCCTCCTGCTGCGTCGACACGGGGAACTGCCCCGCGAATCGCGAGACCCGCCCGAACGCCCGCTGGGCCGAATCGGAGAGGTCGGACGACGCGGACGCCGTGGAGCCGGTGTCCCCCTGGTCGGACCGTCCCACGATCGTGGCCTTGTTCTTCGGATCCCAGCCGCGGACGGTCACCTCGTCGCACCGCTCGGCCGCGGAGAACCGAACCCGGAACGACTGCAGGTTGTCACCCCACGTGAGCGACGGCGGCGACTCGCGCGACTCGGGGTGGCGCTTGAAGTACAGCGTCCCGTCGGCCACGTACAGGTCGAACCCGATCCGCTCGCCCCGATCCCGGAGGAACGCGTAGTCCGTCTGGCTGTGCTGCAGGACGTACTCGTAGACCTCGGGCGTGGCGTCGACGTCGGTGTCGAGGTCATAGTCCCGGGCGATCGTCGACACGATGTCGGCGTCGGTCATGTTCTGGAAGCTGCGGGTCTTGGGCCCGCGCGCGAGGCGGTGGGTCGCGTCGAGGCCCGTCACGACCAGCTGGTGGCGGCCGCCGGGGCCGGGTTCGACGGTCATGGCCGTGACCTCGCCCCGGGTGACGGTGACCAGCTCCTGCTCCGAGGAGAACGCGATGTCGACCTTCGTCCCCAGGCTGAACGTGCCCTTGTCGAACAGATCGAAGTGCGGGTCGTCGAACCGCAGCGCGAACGCGTCGGGGAGGTGCACGGACTCCTCGACCCGGACGAGCGCCAGCACGTCGTACAGGGCCTCGGCGAGGTCTGCGCCGTCCACGGTGAGGGCCGCGGCGTCGAGCCGGCGCTCAGCCACGGCGCACCGCCCGGACGTCGGGGATCATCAGCGTGGTCCCGGGCGCGAGCGCGAACGGGTCGACCACGGCGTTCGCCTCGGCCAGCAGGCGCCACCGGGTCGGGTCGCCATAGATCGAGGCCGCGATCCGGTCGAGCGTCTCGCCCACGCTCACCTGGTGGACGAGGTGGGGGTGGGGGGTTCCGCTGGTCGGGTTCTGGGGCCCGTACGCGTCCTCGTCCTCGTACTGCTTGAAGCTGACCTGGGCTTTCGCGCGGAGCGGGGTGCCGTTCCCGGCGAAGTAGGTGAACCGGATCGACAGGCTCTGGATGATCGCCTTGAACGAATGGAAGTCGCCCCAGTGGAACACGACGTACGGCGGCCGGGCGCTGTTCGTCTTGCTGTTCGAATCGGGGAGCTGGCTGTCGATCTTCATGAGGTCGAGCAGCGCGCCGGTGTACTTCGTGACGGCCTCGCCGGTGGCGGTCGTGTCGAGCGTGAGCTCCATGGCGATCGTCCCGGGCGATCCCTGGGAGAACGTGAGCTTGGGGGTGTTGCGGCCGGGCGCCTTGACCTCCGACCACTGGTTCTGCTTGGCGATCGTGAGCTCGGCGGGGTTGAACAGGCATTCGATGTTCTCGCCGCGCTCGGGTTCGATGAACGCCTTCACGGGGGCGGCCGCCGTCGCTGCGCCGCCGCCGGCCGCCGGGGACGCCGCAGGGGCGTCGGCGGCCTGGGCCCCGCCTGCGTCCGTCGCGCCGCCGGAGTCGCCGCCGCCCGAGCCCGCGTCGCCGCCTCCGCCTCCGCCGGAGTCGCCGGCGCCGGGCCCGCCCGCGATCTCCCGCGCCGCGCGGTCGGCAGCCGCCTGCGCGATCGGCGCAGCGGCCCGCCCCGCCGCCTGTTCGAGGTCACCGATGTCGACCATCTAGAACAACCCCTGGAACCGCCCGCCGCGGCGTTCGAGCTCGGCCAGCAGCCGCTGCTCGATCGCCTCGATCATCGCGTCGACCTGCCCGCCCTGGTCGAGGGCGGCCATCGCCTGGCCCGCCGCGGCGCCGGCCGCCGACCGCGCCGGGCCGATCGCCCCCTCGGCCCGGTCGCGGAGCGCGCCGGCCTCCGCCTCCGCCGAGCCGACCGCACCCCGCCCGAAGCCCTCCGCGCGGGCGAGGCCGCCCCGGACGGCGCCCGCCAGCTCGTCGGCGGCACCCCCGGCGGCCGTGCGTCCACGGTCGACGTATGCCTCCGCCGTCTGCGTCGCCCCGCCTGCCGCTCCGCCGGCCTCGGACATGAGCCCCTCGACCGCGCGAACCGCCGCGGGCATGACGCCGCCCACGGGGAGCGAGGAGATGGGGGAGCGTTCGAGCAGCCGTTCCCCCGCGCCGACCGCGCCCCGGGCGGCCCGCTCGGCCCCCCGGGCGGTTCCCCGTGCGGCCGAGTCGACGGCGCCTCCGATGCCGCGGGCCCGCTGCTCGGCCGCGTCGAGGAACTCCTCGCCGAACATCCGCGGCCGGTGGTCCTGATCGGCGACGTGGCTGAGCTCGTGCGCCAGGAGGCCCAGCCCGCGCGGCGTGCGATCGGGTGCCGAGGGGAGGTGGACGACCCCGTGGCTCGCCGCGGCCGGCACCCGGGCGGCCCCGAGCGCCCGCCGGGTGGCCGGGCCGGCGGTCATCCGGGCGTCCGAACGGCCGGTGATCGCGCGCGCGAGCGGTCGCGCCCACGTGGGCAGCGGCCTCGGTCGTTCGAGCGGGGTGGCCGCCGCCGCCGCCGCGAATCGGGCCGGGGCGCCGCCGGGCGGACCCGCCACCCGCGGCGAGCGGGGGGCCGGCGCGGACGGCATGGCACCGGCGGGCGGTTCGGAGCGGCGGCGCTGCGGCCGGGGGAGTGGGGGCGGCGAGACGGGTTGCCGGGCTGCGGCCGGGGCGGGTGCGGGGGCCGGTCGAGGCGACGGCGTGGCCGGGGGCCGCGATTCGGTGCGCGAGGCGGTCTCCGGCCTGCGGCCGAGCAGCCGCTGGATGAGTCGGCGGAGCGGCCCGACCGCGGGACGTTCCGCGGCCCTCTGCCCGGCCGACGGGGGCGTGGCCGGCCCCGGGGACGGCGCGGAGATGGGCGAGGCCGCCCCGCGGACCGGCACCGGCGCGGGAGCGACCACCGGTGGGGGAGCGACGGGGCGTGCACGGTGCGCAGCTGTCGTTCCAGCGGGTGTGCCCGCGCCCGGGCGCATCGGCGAACCGTGCGGGGATGGCCGATCCAGCCCGGCTGTTCGGAACGGCCGGGTCACGGGGGGGGCGGGAGCCCACGTCGCCGCCGGTCGGGTGAGCCCTCGAGACGCCGCGCGATTCCGGCCACCGGCGGCCTGCGAGCCGACATCCGCCGCCAGGGCGAACGGACGGATCGGCAGCCGGGACACCCGCCCGGCCGCGAGTCCCACCGGCGGTCGGCTGCGCGCGGCGGTTCCGACCCGGCGGCCCACGGAGCCGATCGAACCGAGCCGCGAGGGGTCCGCCGAGATTCGGCGGAGGGAGCGGACGGCCCCGGAGGACCGGCGGCTCACCGGCGCGGGTCGGGGGGCGCCGGCCGCAGGCCGGCGCCGGGCCAGCGCGAGGGCGCCCAGGCCCGCCGCGCCGATCCTCGGCGTGGCCGGCGACGACCGGCCCGCGACCGACTCAGGCCGGTCGGAACCCATGGTGGGCGATCTCCAGTTGTTCCATGGCGACGTCCTTCGACGACGAGGCGAGGTTCGGTCCCTGCCACTTGACCGGGAACGCGTCCTCGAACTTCCAGCTCCGTATGCGCTGTCGCGCGGCGTCCAGCACCGCGATCTCGCCGTGCGTCCGTTCCAGCGCGGCCCCGTTCCCCTCGAACCCCTCGCCCGAGGTCTTCCAAAACCACTCGAACAGGTTGTCCGCGTCGGTGATCCCGCGCTTCAGCACGATGTTCGGCCACTTCATGCGGCCGGGAACCCGGTGGACGAAGTGGTTCTGCCCGCCCTCCACGATCTCCTCGACCTGCACCTCGACCGACAATCCCGAGCACTCGGTGAACGCGCCGATCTCCCCGACCCCGTCCACGCTGAAGACGAACTGGCCCGTGAAGGGCGCGTCCATCGTCCGGCTACTCATCGTCGGCCCCCAGCAGCGCGCGCTCGTTCAACCGCGCGACCTCGTCCACGAGCCGCAGGCGGTCGCGGTGCTCGAGGCCCATCAGGGTCCCGAGCTCCCAGTGGAGGTGATAGGCGAGATACGAGATCTCGCCCCACAGCTCGTCCATGGGATATCGGCTCAGACCCCCCCCGACGCCATCACCTCCACCGGACCGCCGTTCGTCTCGGCCTGGCCGGGCATGGGCCGGTCGCCGAAGTTGATCGCGCGGTACAGGTCCTGGAGGAACGACAGGTCGGAGACGAACAGCCCCTCGATCGTCTTCGGCGTGACCTGCGAGAGCGACCCGAGCGAGATGACGACCCGCGACAGCACGATGACCGTGAGGTAGGCCTCGTTCTCCTGGACGCGGTGGTCGCGGAGCGGCTCGATCTCGTCGGACGCGTTCGCGAGGCGCATGACGCCGTCGCGGTGCAGCGTCCCGTGGGGGTCGACATAGCCCTTCGGCAGCACGAATGGGAACTCCGTCTGGAGGCTCATCCGCGCTCCAGCCCCTCGTGCGTGATCGTGATCTCCTCGACCGCGACCGCGTTCTCACCCGCGTTGAGGTCGGCGCCCTTCCACTTGGACGGCCACCCGTTCATGAAGTTCCAACGGGCGACCTCCTTCGCGGTGGAGTCGTACAGGACGATCGAGCCGTTCCGGCGGGCGTTGTCGATGTCGCCCTGCTCGACCTCCTTGCGCCAGTCCCACAGGTCCTTCTTGGAGTCGATCCGCTTCTTCAGCGTGATGTCGCTCCACTTCATGGCCCCGGGGAGCTTGCGGATGATCATCTTGCCGTCCTTGGTGGTCTCCTTGTACTCGACGATCTCCGTCTCGGAGTCCACGCCGGACGCCTCCTTGAACGCTCCGATGTCGATGCCGTCGAGCTCGACGTGGAACGAGAAGGTCGTCAACAGGTCCGGCATTCGCTTCCCACCTCCTTCTCCAACTGCGAGTCAATCCCGTGTCACCGGTGTCGCCCGAGCCGCGCGGGCCTACTCGGCGGCTCCGCCGCCGCCCTGCCACTGGCTGATGCGGAAGATCACGAACTCGGCCGGCTTCACCGGCGCCACGCCGATCTCGACGACCAACTTGCCCTCGTCGACCGACTCCGGCGGGTTCGTCTCGACGTCACACTTCACGTAGAACGCCTGCTCGGGCGTCGCGCCGAACAGCGCCCCCTGCCGCCACAGCCCCAGCAGGAACGCGTGCACCGTCCGCTTGACCCGCTGCCACAGGTCGAGGTCGTTCGGCTCGAACACGACCCACTGCGTGCCGAGCAGGATCGACTCCTCGATGTAGTTGAAAAGCCGCCGGACGTTGATGTACCGCCAGGACGGGTCGGAGGAAAGCGTCCTGCCGCCCCACACCCGGATGCCCCGCGTCCCGAACGGCCGGATGCAGTTCACGCCGATCGGGTTCAGCAGATCCTGCTCGCCCTTGGTGACCTTGGCCTCGAGGTCGAGGGCGCCGCGGATCACCTCGTTGGCCGGGGCCTTCCACACGCCGCGCGTGTCGTCGTTCCGCGCCCAGATCCCGGCGATGTGTCCGCTCGGCGGGACGGTGAGCATGCCCCCGTTTCGTCCCAGCGGGTTCGCCACCTTGACCCAGGGGTAGTACAGCGCGGCGAACCGCGAGTCGTACATCGCCACGCCGGACCGCCAGTCCTTGACCTGCTGCGGGTTCATCCCCGGCGGCGAGTCGAGGATCGCCATCCGGTCGCCGGCGTTCTCGCAGTGCGTGATCATCGCGGTCTGGACGGCCTTGAACATGTCGAGGTCGAACCGCCCGTCCCGTGTGCACGCCGTCACGAGATCGGGAACGACGATCATCGTCACCTCGTCGGCGATGACCAGCCCGCGGATGCCCGTGCGGTCGGTCTCCGAGCCCTCGAAGTCGCCGCCGCTCACCTGGATCGGCGTCACGGAGCCCGCCTCGAGCGTGTAGCTGCCGGCCGCCGGGATCCGCTCGGCGAGCGTCGCGCCGCTCACGTTCGGCGCCTTCACCCGGACGTACTTCGACTCGGTGTTGACCACCGTCTCGACGTTGCGGTTGCCCTTGCCGAACGTCAGGTCGCCGAACGACTCGACCTCACGTCCGCCGGCGTGGACCTTCAGCGTGAACGTCGATGGCTGCTCGCCCTCGGGAGCCTGGGCCGGCTCGACCGAGACCTCGAGCGCGCCGCCGGCCTCGAGCGCCCGGACCTCGAGCGTCTGCAGTTCGCCCTTGATGCCCGACGGGAGCGCCCGAGTCGGGGCGCCACCGCCGCCCGACTGGTGGGGGATGCGGCAGACGTAGCAGGTCCCGCCGCCGTTGTTGAAGTACCCGTACACGGCGTGCGGGAGCAGCGCCCCCTCGACGAACCCGCCGAAGAGCGATTCGAACTGTGCCCAATTCGTGACGAGCCTCGGCTTGATGCCATCCGGATCGTCCGGGTCGTCCTGCGGTGCGCGGGCGGTGAAGCCGACGAACGCGGCCACCGCCGTGCCGACGCCCTCGATCGGCTTCGACCCCCGGTCGACCTCCTCGACGTAGACCCCGGGCGACAGATACGTGGGCATGGGCCCTCCCTTCTAGCCCCTCACCGTCTCGGCGAGGAGGCGTGGCGTCAGCTCGGACAGGTACGACTCGCCGTGGTGGAACGGCGGGTAGATGCGCATTCGGGGTTCCTCCGAGGAGCAGGCGATGACCTTCACCGCGGGGAAGTTCGCCGCGATGAGGCCGGCCACGTCGACCTCGCCGTCCGTGTCGAGGTCGAGGACCACGACGTCCGGGCGGAACTCGGTCAGCCGTTCGAGGATCTCGCCGGGCAGGCGTTCCTCCGCAACGATCTCGAATCCCTCCTCGTCCAGGAACTCCCGGAGGCCGAGCCGCGCGATGGCTCCGAAATCACCGATGAGCACGCGCGCCACCCTTCATCCCCTCCGGGATCGACTTCGTGCGGGAACGCTAGGAGCGCCGGCCCCGGGCGAACAGAGGCGAACGGGCAGACCTCGGGGCAGTGCCCGAAAGGCTGCCCGGCGGGCACTGTCCGGTCCGGCGGGGCCGGCCTAGCGTCGCGGGCGATGGAGCAGGATCGGTCGCCGGAGCGCGACCGGGACGTCGCGGCCGCCGGTGCGGGGCGAGCCGCGCCCTCGCGCGTCCGGCCGGTGCTCAGCAACCGGGCGCTGGCCCGGCAGGCGGCGGCGGGCCGCCGCCTGCCTCCCGACGTGGGCGCCGAGATGTCCCGGGCCCTGGATGCGGACGTCGACGACGTCCGCATCCACACCGACACCTCCGCCGACCGCGCTGCGCGCGCGCTCGGCGCCCGCGCGTTCACGACGGGCGCCGACGTCTTCTTCCGCGAGGGCGCCTACGCGCCGGAGACGCCGCGCGGCCGGGAGACGCTCGCCCACGAGCTCCGCCACGCGACCGCCGGGACGATGGCGGGCCAGGCGACGCCCTCGATCGTCGATCCGGCGACGCCGACGGTCTCGGATCCCGCGGGGCCGACCGAGGCGGAGGCCGGTGCCGTGGGGCGCGCCGTCGCCGCGGGGGAGACGGTGCCCGCGAGCGCGCTCGCCTCGCGGCCGCCGGACGCCGCGGTCCACCGCCAGCCGCCCGAGGAGGGCCCGCGCGTCCCGATGCAAGGCGGGCGCCCGGTCTTCCCGCCCGACGTGATCGCGGACATGACGCCCCGGCAGCGGGTCGACGCGCTTCTGCGCGAGCAGGACTTCTTCGTCCGGTACCGCCGCCTCGACGACGTGATGGTCCACGGCGACTACACGGAGGCCACCCTCGACGAGCGGGTTTGGATGATCCGCGTGGTCCAGGCGGCCGGGCCGTCCTGGCCCTACCGGCCGGCGCCCGGCGATCGGGCCATCGCCGACACCGCCGCGATCGAGGTCATGCTGTGGAAGAGCTTCGGGGGCGACCTGCTGAACGTCGCCGCCGACAACCTCGAGATGTTCAGGGGCTCGTACGGCCGCGGCCGTGTCTCGCAGGTCGACGTGGTCGCGGCCATCGGCACGGCCTGGGAGCAGGACGTCAAGGCCGTGGCGCGGAGCTACCTCGACAAGAACTCCTCGATCGTCCTGGGCGAGCTGGAGACGATCGGCGAGGCGCAGGCCGCCCGTCAGACGAAGGCCCCGATCTCGGACGTCACGTCCGAGCGTGACCTGGCCATCGCCGAGACGCAGGCGGCCGCGAAGAAGGTCATCCAGGCCCAGAAGGCGCTCGACGACCTGCTCGAGGTGCCGGTCGGCTACCAGGAGCTGAAGTGGCAGGACCCGCAGGCGGCGCCCATGCGGCTCGCGCAGAAGTTCGATCCGGAGAAGCCGCCCGAGATCAACTACGCCGGCCCGGCCATGGGCCACTGGTCGATGGGGTCCGAGGCCATGCCGGAGGCCCACTTCATCGACTGGTTCCCCGGGAAGGACAAGGCGCCCCCGCCCGGCGACTTCCAGGGGGAGCCGTTCACGATCCTGGCCTACGACGGCGTGAAGCACGCCCACGACATGCTCCGCCAGGAGGTGGCGGGGTTCATGGCGCAGTACCCGGCCGTCTTCGCGGCCGCTCAGGCCGACAAGCTCGACGACCTCGCGAAGGCGAGCCCCCAGGACGCCCGGGCGATGGTCGGCACGATGCTCCACGCCATCCTCGACAACATCAACAAGACGTACCCCAAGCTCGTGCCGGGGGAGAACCTCTGGCTGAAGATGAAGCCGATCCACGACCAGCTCCTCAAGGGGATGGTCACGGCGCCGTCCGGCACCAAGTGGGACGACCCCGTCCGGGCGGCCGTCGCCGAGACGATCGTCAAGGAGTTCGAACGCGCCGAGTTCTGGAAGGACCTCGGCCTGGCCACGCTCGCGGCGGCCGCGTTCGTGATCGCAGAGTTCGCGACCGGGGGCCTCGCAACGTTCTTCGTGGCCGCGGGCATCGGGATCGGCGCGTACCAGGCGTACGAGAAGTGGGACGAGTACTACACGCTGTCCCATGCGGTCGGGTCGGCGGCGACCGAGGAGACGCAGCTCGTCTACCCGGGGCAGGCCAGGGCCGCGTTCATCGGCGCCGTGCTCGACACCGTCTTCGCGATCCTCAACGTGGCGGGACCGGCCGTGCAGTGGGCGAAGGCCTCGCGGGCCGGCCTGGTCGGGAGCATGGTCACCGCGGGAACCGAGGCCGCCGAGATCACCGGCCTCGAGACGCTGTCGCGGCGGTTCGCCGCCCGGGAGATCGGCCGGAAGGAGGCCGGGCAGCTCGTCGAGCGATCGGTCACGGAGCTCGGCGTGGGCGAGACCGCACGCCGGACCGGCCTGCAGCCGAAGGACCTCCTCGCGTACGTCGACGAGCAGTCCGACGTGGGCAAGCGCATCTCGGCGTACGCGAAGGCCCCTGAGGAGCTCCCCGCGGGAGCGGCGGGGACCCGCGTCAAGGGCGGCTACAAGGGAACGCCCGGCCGGAAGGCCGTCGCGGCGGCGACCGACGACTACCCCGAAGGCCTCGTCCACTACGGGCTCGACGAATCGGGGGCGAACGCCAGCTACGCGAAATCCATCTTCGAGGACCCGGAACGCGAGGCCGGCATCTGGGTGGACCTCGACTCCGGCGAGCACCTCGCCGTCCAGGGGAGCCCCGACATGGTCGAGGGCGTGGGCAAGGAGGGCAAGGGGTGGATGAACGACCCCGAGTTCGCCGGGCGGCGGTGGCACCTCAAGGAGCACTACCACCCGACCAAGGGGGACGGCTGGCAGATCTCCCGGTATCCGTCGCCCGACGACTACGAGATGCTCCTCCTGCCGTACTGGGGACGAACGCCGCCCGTCGAGCCCCCCGGCCCGATCTCGAGCATCATCCGGTGGCATCCACCCAAGACCGGCGCCAAGCCCGAGTTCACCTCGTTCGGCTACGAGCCCGGGGTCGACCCGCCGTTCTGGGTCGAGTTCAAGGACGCGAAGACCGGCATGATCCGCCGCGAGCGGATCGCGCCGAACGCCAGGGGGATGCCCGACTACCGCCCGTGGCTCGACCGCGAGGCGAAGTCGCTCAACATCGAGATCGACTGGTCGGAGCACGCGGAGAGCGCGCTCGGACGCCCCCCGGCCGGCGCGGCGGCGCTGAAGACGACGACCGCGAAGGCCGGGGAGCTCGCCCAGACGCTGAAGGAGCTCGCGACCCTGGAGCCCGCCCAGGCCGAGGCCGTCCTGTCGGGGGCGATCGAGGAGCTCGGGCCGGCCGAGGCGCTGCGGCTGGTCGACATGGACTGGAAGAAGCTGGCGGAGACGCTCCCCAAGCCCTCGGCTGCCGGGGAGAAGCTTCGGATCTGGCGAGACTCGGTGGTCGGCGGCGAGATTCGCGGGCTCCTCACGGAGGAACAGGCCGTGCGAACCGGGACGATCGGTAGGTTCGAGAACGACTTCGACTGGAACT
>DATLUW010000754.1:0-6157 GCA_035577825.1 Actinomycetota bacterium
CCCGCGCGGTGATCGACGCGGTCGTCGACTACTACGAACGCCACAACGCGAACATCCACCGCAGCGTGCACACGCTCGCCGAGGAGGCGACCGTGATGTACGAGGCGGCGCGCGCGAAGCTGGCCTCGTGGGTCGGCAGCGACGACCCGGCGACGATCGTGTTCAACCGCGGGACCACCGAGGCGGTGAACCTCGTGGCACACGGGTGGGGGCGGAAGTTCCTTCGGGAGGGCGACGAGATCGTGCTCTCCGAGCTCGAGCACCATTCGAACATCATCCCGTGGCAGCTCACCGCCGCGGCAACGGGAGCTGTGCTGCGCTACGTGCCGGTCACCGACGAGGGCAGGCTGGACCTCGACGCGTTCGACTCGCTGCTGGGGCCGCGGACCCGGTTGGTCGCGATCAGCGGTATGTCGAACGTGCTCGGCACCATGCCGCCGCTCCGCCGCATCGCGGACGACGCGCACGCCGTGGGCGCGCTCGTGCTGGTGGACGGTGCACAGCTGGTCCCGCATGCGCCGGTCGACGTTCGGATGCTCGACTGCGACTTCCTCACGATCAGCGGCCACAAGATGCTCGGGCCGACGGCGTCGGGCGGGCTCTACGCGAAGCGGGAGCACCTCGAGGCCATGGCCCCGTTCCTCGGCGGCGGCGAGATGATCCGCGAGGTCGGCCTCGACTCGTCCACGTGGCGCGAGATCCCGTGGAAGTTCGAGGCGGGAACCATGAACATCGCCGAGGAGATCGGCCTGGCCGCCGCGATCGACTACCTCGAGCCGATCGGCATGGACTCGATCCGCGCCCACGAGGAGGACGTCGCGCAGTACGCGATCGACCGGCTGCAGGAGATCGGCGCGAGGGTGTTCGGTCCGCACGACATGCGCGAACGCGGCGCCGAGGTGTCGTTCTGGTTCCGCGACATCCACCCGCACGACCTGTCGCAGGTGCTCGACCAGGAGGGTGTGGCGATCCGCGCCGGCCACCACTGCACGCAGATCCTGCACCGCGTGCTCGGAGTCCCCGCCACCAGCCGGGCGTCGTTCTACCTGTACAACACCCGCGACGAGGTCGACGTCCTGATCGACGCCCTCGGGAAAGCCGGCGAGCTGTTCGGATGACCACCGGCCGGCGCTCTCGCGACGGGGCGTGGGCTGCCGTCGGCGCCTCGAGAGGCTGAGGCCCCATGGCGAGATGGACCGAGTCACCGGACGGTTCCCTCGTGAACCTCGATCTGGCGGAGGAGCTGCGGATCGAGGAAAACGGGGCCGGCGGCTGGCGCCTCGTGGCCCGGATGGCATCCGGCGAACGGGTCGAGCTGGGGAGCTATCCCGACGCGGTAGAGGCGGAGATCGAGCTCCACCGCGTCGCCCAGGAGGTCGATGCGCGGGGCGAACGCCCCGTCTGAGCGCTCGCCCGCCGGGAGCACCGGCGGCGCTCCATTAGAATTGCTGCATGTCCCTCGACGACCTGTACAAGGAAGTCATCCTCGACCACTACAAGAGCCCGCGGAACAAGCGCGAGCTGCCGGAGGCCGAGCTGTCGTGCTCGAGGAACAACCCGCTCTGCGGCGACGAGATCACCGTGTACGCACACGTGGCGGACGGGACCGTTGCGGACGTGGCGTTCCAGGGGCAGGGATGTTCGATCTCGCAGTCCAGCGCCTCGATGCTGACCGAAGCGGTCAAGGGGAAGCCCGTCGCCGACGCCTTGCATCTGGCCGCCGACTTCCGGGGCATGATGGCGGGCGAGGTCGAGCCGTCCGAGGACGAGTTCGGCGACCTCGTCGCCCTGAAGGGCGTCGTGAAGTACCCGATCCGCATCAAGTGCGCGGTGCTCGCCTGGGACGTCCTGCAGGAGGCCCTGGCCGGCGCCGGCGAGGCCACCGCGTCGGCCGCCCACTGAGCCGCTGAACGCCCTCGGCCTCGGCTGGGTCGGGCTGTTCCCGCCCGAGGAACGGTTCGACGACATGGTGGGGTTCTTCATCGGCGTGGCCGGGCTCGCGGTCCTCGAGGCCGATGACGACGTCACCATGCTCGCGACGAGGCGCGGGGACGTGGCCGAGGTCTTCCGCGCGCACGCCCGGTACGAATTCGCCACCACCGGCCCCATCCCGGGCTTCCTCGTCGCCGACGTCGCGGCGGCCGCCGACGAACTGGTGGGCGCCGGCGTCGAGCTTCTCGGCGACCCGGGCACTTGGAACGGCCAGGCCTGGCGGCACTTCCGGGGCCCGGACGGGTTCGTCTACGAGTTGAAGAGCGCCAGCCACGACCCGTTCGCCGCGCAACCCGGACTCGAATGGGTTGGCGCGCGGTCGCCCGGGTGGCCCGCGATGGCCGAGTTCGCGGAACGCGTGCTCGGTATGCGGCGCATCGGGAAGGACTCCGGGATCGTCCACCTGCGGATGGCGAACGGCGACGGGCTCGAGCTGTTCGACGACCGGGACGAGCAGCACGCGTTCATGGACACCGGGCCGACGGTGGCGTTCGGCATCGAGGATCTCGACGCGGCGTTCGAACGGCTGCTCGCGACGGCGGCGGAGGTGTTCCTGGAGGGGATCCGCTCGGACGGCGTTGACCGGTGGGTGCACTTCCGGGCCGCGGACGGGTGCGTGTACCAGCTGATGGAACGCGGCCAGGGTTGGTCGCGTCCGCCCGCGTCCAGCCAATAGGCTTCCGCGGACATGGCGTACAAGCCCATCGACCTCCGCAGGCCGAGCCTGGACTGGCTGCTGGTCTTCATCCCGATCGCGGCCATCTCCGACTACGTGATCGGCAACGACCTGCTGACGTTCCTGACGGCGGCCGCCGCGATCATTCCGCTGGCCGGGCTGATCGGGCGCGCCACCGAGCAGCTCGCAGCCCACGCGGGCCCGCGCGTCGGGGGGCTGCTGAACGCCACGTTCGGGAACGTGGCCGAGCTGATCATCTCGTTCTTCCTGATCCTCAAGAACGAGTTCGAGGTGGTACTCGCGTCGCTCACCGGCTCGATCATCGGGAACCTGCTGCTGGTGCTCGGGTTGTCGATGCTTCTGGGCGGGCTCAAGCACAAGGAGCAGCGGTTCAGCGCGGCGTCGGCCGGCGTCCAGTCGACGTCGCTGATGCTTGCCGTCACCGGGCTGCTGATGCCGGCGCTGTTCGTGCTGACGACGCACTCCACCGAGTTCGTGCAGCGGGAGACCGTGAGCGTGGTCGTCGCCCTGGTGCTGATGGCGCTCTACGTGTGCGCGCTGCTGTTCACGATGGTCACGCACGAGCACCTGTTCCGCGTCCCCACCGAGCAGGAAGTGCCGGCATGGCCGAAACAGCGCGCGATCGTCGTGCTGCTGATCGCCACCGGGCTGACGGCGTGGATGTCGGAGATCCTCGTCGGGGCGCTCGAGCCCGCGCTCGACAAGATCGGCCTGTCGAAGTTCTTCGTCGGGCTGATCGTCATCCCGGTCATCGGGAACGCGGCCGAGCACTCGAGCGCGGTGAAGTTCGCCCTGCAGAACCGGATGGACATCACGCTGGAGATCTCGATCGGGTCGTCGGTGCAGATCGCGTTGTTCGTGGCGCCGCTCCTGGTGTTCATCTCCGCGGCGGTCGGGCACCCGATGAGCTTCCTGTTCAGCCCGTTCGAGATCGCGGCGGTCGCCCTGTCGGCGATCCTCGTCTCGATGATCTCGCGGGACGGCGAGAGCAACTGGCTGGAGGGCGCCCAGCTGCTGGGGGCGTACGTGATCATGGCCATCTCGTTCTTCTTCGTGGAGCAGCTGTAGCAATGCGGCGCACGCTGGCCGCGCTCGGCGTCGGCATAGTGGTCGTCCTCGCGGGCCCGGGCGCGCCCCAGGCGCAGGAGAAGAGCTTCACGTTCCCGTCGGTGATCATCGACGCGACGGTGCTGCCGGACGGCTCGCTCGATCTCGTCGAGCAGCGGACGTTCCAGTTCTCCGGGGGTGCATTCAGCGTGGGGACGTACGGCATCGACTGGCCGAACGAGCTGGTCGAGTCGTTCGGGGTGCAGCAGGGCGGCGAGCAGCTGAACACCCGCGACGTGAGCGACGGGCCGGAGTTCGCGGCCGAATGGGACTTCCCGGAGTTCGAGACCGGGCGGCAGACGTTCCAGATCTCGTACCGGCTGCGGTGCGCGGTCACCGTGTACTCGAACTTCGCACATCTGTACCAGCAGTTCGTCGGGTCGTCGGGTGGACCGGCCGACCTGGTCAGGGTGACCGTGCACCTGCCGGGCGTCGCGACCGGGAGGCACGAACGCCCCTCCGAGGACTGCCCGCCGCCACCGGCGGAGCCGCCGCCGTCGGTGCCGTCGCGGCCGCTGGAGCGGAGCGAGGTCCACGCGAAGGCGTTCGGCCCTGCGAGCGGGACCTTCACACTGCCGGACCCACAGACGGTGGTGTTCATCGCGCGCGACGTGCCGGCCGACGGGTTCGTCGAGGGCACGATCCTGTTCCCGCCGGAGGCGGTGCCGCTCGCGTTCCAGCGCTCGGAGGAGATCGACCCGGCGAAGATCGGCAGGGAGGAGTTTCCCGGCGGGCGGCCGGGCTGGTTCTCCGACCCGCACCACCGGTTCGTGCTGGCGCTCTGGCTGCTGCTGGCGCTGCCGGTGTTCTGGATCCTGGTGGCGATCGGCGCGCGGCTGAGGGACAAGGTCGGGATCCCCGACGGCATCACGCAGCCGCCCGAGCCCGGCGCCGATCCCGTCGACATCGCCGTGCTGTGGGGGACCGTCCGCGGCCAGACGTTCTCGACCACCGCGTACGGGACCGAGCTGCTCCACCTCGCCCGGACGGGCGTGATCGACCTCCAGCCGGTCGGCACGGTCTCGAACCCGACCGATTTCCGCATGAAGCTCGTCGGCGAGCCCCAGACCGACGTCGACCGCGACTTCGTGGAGTTCGTGTTCGGGAAGGGCGCGCACGGGAACGTGCCGGGCCGGCCGGACGCCGAGGTGGATCTCAATGACCCCGTGGTGTCCGACGACGGGCGGGTGTCGCTGAGCTCGTTGCGGCGCAAAGGCGGGAGCAGCCGGTTCAAGAAGTGGTCGAACGACCTCACCGCTCGGTCGAAGAGCCGGATCGGGTCGGTGCCGAAGCACCAGAAGCGGACGGCCCGCCGGGTCATCGGCTGGTCGGCGGTGCTCGGCGTGCTCGGCGGCAGCGCCCTGGCGATCTCGGGCGGCGACCCGGCCGGGCTCCCGCAGGTGTTCTTCTGGGAGGCCCTGCTGATCGCCACGCCGGTCGCGTTCACCGTCCCGCCGAAGCTCTCGCCCGAGCTTCGCGAACGGGCACTGCCGTGGCGGGCGTTCCGGAACTACCTCAAGGAGTTCTCGTCGTTGCCGGAGGCGCCGGCGCTCGCGGTGATCATCTGGGAGCAGTACCTCGAGTACGCGACCGCGCTCGGCGTCGCGAAGCAGGTGGCGAAGCAGGTCGGGTCCCTCGTTCCCGCCGAACAGCTCCCCGCTCCCTGGCCGGGCGCTTCCACGGACTTCACCTCGCTCGCGCTGCTGAACTCGCTCCGGTCCGTCTCCGCGATCCCGCCGATGTCCGCGGTGCACAACGGGTCGTCGTCGTCCTCCGGGATCAGTTCGTTCTCGAGCTTCGGCGGTTCGTTCTCCTCGGGCGGGGGGTTTGGCGGCGGCAGCACCCACGTCGGCGCCCGCTGATCGCGCGGAGGCGTGAACGCGGGAGCACCTATCATCGGTGGGTGTTCCTGCGGGAGAACGAGGAGGGATCGAAGGTCGCGCCGTGGCTCGAACGCGGCGAGACCATGCTCGACCTCGGCGCGGGGACCGGGTTCATCAGCCGCTGGCTCCAGCAGCGGACCGGCGTCCGGCCGACCCTGACCGACGTCGTCTCCTACGGGAACCGCGCGAAGAGCCTGCCGTTCATCCAGCAGGACGACCCGTTCGAGGTTCCGGTCGAGGACCGGTCGTTCGACGTGGTGCTGTTGATGTTCGTCTTCCACCACATCGACGTGTGGACGGACCAGATCCGGCTGCTCGACGAGGCCATCCGGATCGCCCGGAGGCGCGTGATCATCCTCGAGGACACGCCCGAGAACCGGCTCGACCTGATGTTCAACAAGTTCTGGGACCGGACGCTGAACTGGCGCCACGGCGTGCCGTGCCCGTTCACGTTCCGGAGCCCTGACGGGTGGCTGCG